>CAJXII010000029.1 GCA_913054415.1 uncultured Arcobacter sp. | reverse complement strand
ACCTAATTATAGAGTAATTTGGCTTGTTGTCTAATTGGGTATGGATTTATTAGGGCTGAATAATTGATAATATCGATGATAGCTTTTGGTATAAATTTCTAAATTTCTTGATATTTTATAGAGATCTCTTCATCTTCGATAATTTGATTTTTCCCTCTAGCAACAATACGAATAGGTGTCCCCTCAAAATCAATATTATCTCGTAGAAAATTGATCAAATATCGTTTATAACTAAAATGTAAAAACTTTGGTTTATTCATAATTAAAGCTATTGTAGGTGGTGATGTATTAAACTGTGTAGCATAATATATTTTTAGCATATTACCATTTGGACTAGGTAATGAATGTCGTCTTACTGCTAACTCTATAATATTATTTAATTTAGAAGTTGGTATCCTTTGGATAAAATTATTATGAATTTGGATAATCTTTTGTCTTAATTTTTCAATCCCTCTTCCTGTCTTAGCTGATACTGCAACAATAGGTGCATAGTATAAAAACTTAAATCTAAATCTTATCTCATCTTCAAGTTTTTCAAAACTATCTTTCTCTTGCCAACCAGATTTATCTCTTGCTTCATCATCCCATTTGTTTAAAACAATAATTGTTCCTAAACCAAATTTATCCACAAGACCTGATATTTTTTCATCTTGATCACCTAAAGGCACACTAGCATCCAATACAACAATAGCTAAATTTGCTTGAGCCAACATATCTTCAGTTCGCATCAAAGCATATCTTTCAATCCCCTCTATTTTACCTCTTCTTCTTAAACCAGCTGTATCTACAAAAGTGATATGTTTATCTTCATAATCAAATGTTTCATCTACTGGGTCTATTGTTGTTCCTGCTATTGGACTAACAACTGATCTTTCTTCACCTATAATTGCATTTAAAATAGAACTTTTACCAACATTTGGCCTACCTATAATAGCAACTTTTATATGATTATCTTGAGCTTTTTGATTGATATCTTCCATTGGTGTTAAAAACTGTTCCAATGATAGATCATCCTCTATCTCATAATTTATCTCAACCTCATCATTAGAAGGTAACAGTTCATAAATCCATTCAAATAATCTTCTTGTGCCACGATTATGAGATACCGATATAGGAAATAGATCCTCTTCATCTATACCAAAAGAGTAAAAATCCCAAACTCTCTCTTTCTCTTTATCATTATCTATTTTATTAATAATCAATGCTAATTTTTTACCCAATGCTTGTAACTCATAAAAAAGCTCTTTATCCTTATCATCAGGTATTTTTTTACCATCAACCATAAACAAAATAATATCAGCCTCTTTTGCTGTTTTAATAGCATTTCGTTTTACATTTGTAAATATAGCATCATTGGTATCATCTATACCACCTGTATCTAACATCAAAGCTTCACGATCATCTATTTTTATTTCTCGTTTTCTTATATCTCTTGTTGTCCCTGCTTGATCACTTACTATTGCTATATTTTTTTTTGCAATTCTGTTAAACAATGAGCTTTTACCAACATTTGGTTGCCCAATTAAAGCAATTTTTATCATACTATTTCCCATTAAAAATTCATACCAAACAATATATAGTTAATCCAGATATATTAAAACTATAATCATCATCATTATTTGTAGCTTTATAAGACTCTTTTTTATATCCAAAAGATAAATATGACCCTCTCATAAAATAATACTTTAGTCCATAAGAAAGACTATTTACTCTAATATCTCCAATAGAAAATCCTGTAACCTCAGCCTCTAAAACTGTATTGATCATATCAATATTATATTTATAACCCACATAAGGAAGCAAAATTTTACCATCTGTTTTACTTACTGCTGATGTTGAACTACCAACTTGCTTAATAGTATTTTGAAAATATACATATTTTAGATCAAGTCCATATCTTAATTTTGAATAATATGAATATTTTGAGTTATACAACAACATATCTACACTACTAAACTGTATCTCATTATTAATATTAGCAGTATAATTTTGATCAGCAACTACAATAGGTTTTGTTAGTGAACTTTTTTGACTCTCTTGTAGTCCATCAACTGTAATCCTAATATCTGGCAACCAGCTAATTGAGTGATCAATACCAGCTTGAAAATAAGTGATATTATTAGCTTTACCATAACCTAAATCTTTATCATAACTTACTTCTGAACTATTATTTTTAATATCACCTGTAACTTTTGCACTCCACATACCTAACTCAATATTATTATCTATATTTCTAAACTGATAATATTGATTTGCAAAAGCTGATATAACCATAAAACATAATACAACTAAATATCTCATATACTCCCCTATTCTACTTTATCTTTTTCCAAATATATTGTTTGTGTCGGATATGCAAAACTTGAACCATTTTGCTCTACGATCTTCATAATACGAAAATTTGTATCCTCTTGCACTCTCATAAACTCACCCCAATTTGTTGTTTTTGTAAAAAAATAACAAAAAATATCCAATGAACTAGCTCCAAAATTTGTAAAATAAATATGAATTGTTTCTTGATGAATATCTGGATGATTGTGCAACATATCTTTAATATCAGATACTATCTTTTGGACAACTTCAACCTTTGTATCATAAGTGATACCTATATTCATCTTAATTCTTCTTTTACCCATCCTTGACCAATTCAAAATTGCACTATTTGCTAAAGTTGCATTTGGAACTGTTACCAACGCTTGTGCAAATGTTCTAACTTTTGTGCTTCTTATACCTATAGTTTCAATAGTTCCTTCCACCTCTGGTGTCTTGATCCAATCACCTATATCAAAAGGTTTATCTATAAATATTACAAGTGACCCAAATAAATTAGCTGCAGTATCCTTTGCAGCTAAAGCAAATGCCATACCTACAAGTCCTAGTGAAGCTAAAAATCCACTTACATTATATCCCCACTCTTGAAGCACTATAATAACTGCAAATATCAATAAAAACAATCTAATAGTTTTAACTATAAAATTAGCAACAGATACACTTATCTTATCTCCAAAGCGATTTCGAATTTTATGGATATTAGCTGCTAGATGAGAAAGTATTTCTAAAAATGCCCAAAAAATTATGATAATAAAAGCACTTTGAATAATATGTTCCAAAAATCTATCAAATTTATCTGTTAAATTTAAAACCTCTTTAGCAAGTTTTAATCCAACGATAATAAAAAAAACATCAATTGGCTTCTGCACTGTTTCAAATATAGCATCATCATTTTTATTAGCAGTTTTTTGAACAATTTTTAAAATAACTTTACGAAAAATTACCCTAAAAAACTGAAAAAATAAAAATATACCAACTGCTAATAAGTATCTATTTATGTGTAAATCTAAAAAATCTAAATAAATCATACGATATTTTAACCAAAATTATATTAAAATCAGCCCTTATGAAAAATAATATCAAAAACAACAATACAACTTTAGCTATTAAATATATGCTTTTATCATCATTTTTATTTGCTTTTACAGGTGGTTTTGCCAAAGAACTAAGTGCTTATATGAGTTCTGTTGAAGTTGTATTTTTTAGAAATATATCAGGTGTGATCATAATATTATATGCAATATATAAAAAACCTTTGCAACAAACAGGTGGTAAATTTTTGTTACTATTTATGAGAGGACTCATAGGATTTGCAGCACTTTTGATGTATTTTTACAATATCGCCCATATCCCTTTGGCAGAGGCATTAACTTTTAATAAAATCTCACCTATTTTTACCGCTTTATTTTCATATTTACTTTTAAAAGAGCAACTATCAAAACTAGCTTGGAGTGGTGTTTTTGTAGGTTTTATAGGGGTTTTGTTTATCACAGGATTTGATATAGCAAATCTAAGTAAAACAGATTGGTTAGGTATATTTAGTGGTATTGGTGCTGGATTAGCTTATACATCTATTAGAGAACTTAGAAAATATTATGACAATCGTGCTATTGTATTATCTTTTATGTTAGTGGGTTCTATTGGTCCTATTATTTTGATGATTGTAGGTTCTTTTATTAATATACCATCATTAGACTGGATCATATCACCTTTTATCATACCACAAAATATAGCTTGGGTATATATTATAGGACTTGGTGGATTTGCTACACTATCTCAAATCTATATGACAAAAGCTTACTCTTTAGCCGCAGGTGGAATAGTAGGAACGATAAGCTATTCAAATATCGCATTTGCTATTATTGTAGGTAGTATTTTAGGAGATAGTTTTCCAAGTTTATATGTGATATTTGGAATTATTCTTATTGTATTAAGTGGAATATTAGTCACTTATAATAAATCATAATTTATAAAAAATTGATAATTTTATGGTATAATACCACTTACAAAGGGGAAACTGATGAATATTATAGAGGGACAATTACGACTAGATGGTAGCGAAAAGATAGCTATCATAAATGGTAGATTTAACCATATCATAACAGATAGATTAGTAGAAGGTGCTAAAGATGCTTTCAAACGACATGGTGGCAATGAAGAGAACTTAGATCTTATTTTAGTGCCAGGTGCATTTGAGATACCATTTGCATTGACAAAAGCACTTCAAAGCAATAAATATGATGCAATTTGTTGTGTAGGTGCTGTTATTAGAGGTGCTACTCCACATTTTGATTATATCAGTGCTGAAGCAACAAAAGGGATAGCAAGTGCTACTATGAAACATAATATTCCTGTATCAAATGGTGTGCTTACTACAAATAGTATAGAACAAGCAATAGAAAGAGCAGGAAGCAAAGTAGGCAACAAAGGTGCAGAAGCTATGACTACAATAATTGAGATGCTAAGTCTATACAAAGAGATGGATAAATAATCTATGGCAACAAGAACACAAGCAAGAGAATCTGTAGTTGGTCTTTTGTATGCTTATGATTTAGGCAATCAAGATATAGCAAAATTCGCAGATATTATCCTAGAAGATAAAAAGATAAGAAATAAACAACGGGAATTTGCATTAAATTTATTTAGTGGAACTATAGATAAACTTAACGATATAGATTTAGAACTAAGTTCTCATCTACAACAAAGAGATATAGATGAAGTAGGCATAGTAGAAAAGTCTATATTAAGATTATCTATTTATGAGATATTATTTACAGATCTTGATAAAGCAATTATCATAAATGAAGCTATTGAATTATCTAAAAGATTAGCAAGTGATAATGCTCCAAAATTTATCAATGGTCTTTTGGATAAAGTGAGTAAATAGATGAAATTATGTGTTGCTTTAGATCTTCCAAGTGCTAAGGAAAATTTAGCACTTGCAAATTCACTCAAAGATTTTGATATATGGTTAAAAGTTGGCTTTAGAAGTTATATAAGAGATGGTAAAGAGTTTTTAATCCAACTAAAACAGATCAATCCAAACTTCAAAATATTTTTAGATCTCAAACTATACGATATACCAAATACTATGGCTGATGCTGCACTAGAGATAGCATCTTTAGGTGTAGATATGTTTAATTTACATGCAAGTAGTGGTAAAATCGGTATGCAAACAGTTATGAATAGATTAGAAAGCTTAGAAAAACGACCTTTAGTATTAGCTGTTACAGCACTTACAAGTTTTGATAATGATACTTTTAAAGATATATATTGTGAAAATATAGATACAAAAGCTACAAAATTTGCAAAAGATAGTTTTGAAGCAGGACTTGATGGTGTTGTATGTAGTGCTTTTGAAAGTTTGGATATAAAAAATAATACATCAAAACAATTTATAACTTTAACTCCAGGTATCCGTCCATTTGGTGAAGATGCTGGTGATCAAAAAAGGGTTGCCAATACTAAAATCGCTCAAGAGCAATTAGTTGATTTTATTGTTGTAGGTCGTCCTATTTATAAATCAGATAATCCAAAAGAAGTAGTGAGTAAAATTTTAAAAAGCATATAAAATAATCTATATTTTAAGTTATTCTTTAAGTTAATTTTACTATACTTTCAATCTTTAAGGACAAGTGGGTGAGTGGCTGAAACCACACCCCTGCTAAGGGTGCGTCTCTTTACGGGGACCGAGAGTTCGAATCTCTCCTTGTCCGCCATTACAAAATATAATATCCCTAAAAAAACAAACCACTTAATTTAAAATTTCACCAATTCAAAAAATAAGTGCAATTTTTTCACCTAATTTATGCTGCCATTTTCTTTGAAAATGCCTTTATAAATACCTCACATGGTGTTTTTATCCCTTGACTTTTGTTTTTTATTTTTGTATAATCAACACACGAGTAATACTTCTCATTCTTCTGTGTAAATGAAAGAGTGTGTGGTTTAAAAGGTAAGGAGTAATTAACCTTGCCTTTTTTTATGCATTCAAAGTTTATACAGGAGGTATAAAATGAGAGTATTACTCGTACTTATAATCTTGTCCTGGAGAATTTAAATCATATAATTTTACTAAAATCTTATTAAGTTTATTTTAATATTAAGTCACGCATTTATCTGAATATTACTTTGAATCTGACAATATTCCAGTCAAAACAAATAAGGGACTTAATATATATTTTTTTTAAAAAAAATTATTAATTTTCTCTCTCATTTGATCGATATTAGTAATCGTATTGACAAATTGTCTAAATTCATTAGCACCATCATAACCTTTAGAGTATGTATGCAGATGTTTTCTAAACATCACTACACCATATTGATCATAATGTTGAACCATATTATCAAAATGCTCTAAAATAATCTGTTTTTTTAACTCATTAGAGATAGTTTCATTGTTTGTTGCTATTTGATAAAATATCCACGGTTTTCCAATAGCTCCACGACCTATCATCACACCATCTGCTTTTGTATGTTCTAATACCCATTTTGCTTTTTGATAATCCTTGATATCTCCATTAGCTATAAGTGGTATATCAATAGCCTCTTTCATAGATTTAATAGCATCATAATCAACAGGAGCTTTATATGCACCTTTTTTTGTCCTACCATGCACAGATATAAGATCAACACCACAATCCTCTACTGCCTTTGCTATATCAACAGGGATTTTTTCATCTATACCAATTCTTACTTTTGCACTTAGATATTGTTTATTTGAATATTTTTTGATAGTTTTTAATATAGCTTGTAATCTAGGCAAATCTCCTAAAAGATTTGAGCCACTTCCATGATTGAAAACTTTTGGAGCAGGACATCCACAATTTAGATCTATACCATCAATACCATCTATCTCATTTAGTTTTTCAACAGCCAATCTAACAATATCAGGCTTATTACCAGATATTTGGACAAAATAGGGATCTTCATTATTGGATTTTTGTAACATTTTGATTGTTTTGGGATTGTTATAAGCGAGTGCATTTGAGCTAATCATCTCACTAATAGTAAGATCAACTCCAAATTTTTTAACAACACTTCTAAAAGGTAGATCAGTATAACCAGCAAGTGGTGCTAAGACCACAAGTGGTTGGGAAAAGTCAAGTTTTTCTTTTATCATCAACTCTTATTTAATAAGGGTATCTAGTGAATAATGTTTATTAGCATCTCTTAAATCAATCAACATCTTATATAGTGTAAATTCATTTTTTTGACTATTTGCTAATATCTCTCTTATATTATCAATCATCTCATATTGAGCCAAAATATATAAATAACTCTCAGTATATTTTTCATCTGAACTCATCAAATCTTCAAAAAGTTTAATAAGTTTATCTGGAATAGCTGTTTGTTTATATGCTTTTGCGATATATATAAGATCATCATTTGTTACATCTACTTGCTTAATAACATTTATCAATTCACTATTTGTCAATGAAAAATCAGTATGTTCAAGACTATCTTTTTTAACCAATTCTTTTAATATATCTATATCAAAATCGATATTTTCTAAATATTTTTTAATAGTTGTTAATGATTTAGTTTGAACCACTTTAATAAAAGCTGGTTTTATTATCTCTTGAGTATAAGATGATGGTTGTTTTACCACTTCTAATGCAAAATTACCATCTAATTCTACTCTATTTTTTAAATTTTGGATCATAAGAGGATTTTCATTTGGCAATTTTAACTCTTTTGTTGAAACATATTTTCCAGAATTGATTTGTAATACTTGATCTACAATTTTTGCTATTTTTTTATTTGATGTTGTAAAGTTAAGATCACTCACTCCTATATCTAACTGATTAATAATCTCTCCAAGTGTCTTTAGCTCTGGATTTCTTAAATTATCCTTAGTTTCTTTTAATAGAAGTTTATCACCTATAGTATCTATTAAAATCTCTCTATCTTTTTGTAATGTTCTAGTATCTAAAAAAGTTTTTGTCCCATAATAAAGCATATGAAGTAATGAAGCTATAAACAATGCAAAAGCAGGTAAAATCATCCAAATTGCAACTGGAAATGTAAAAGTATGATTTAATATTTGATATGTATATTCAATATCTTCCACACTATAAACATATCCACCTATAGCTATTAGTAAAATTACAGAAGCTACTATATAATTTTTTATACCCATGATACTAATCCTTAATTTTCATTTTTTTCATATATCTCTCTACAAGATGTGCAATATTTAGCAAATGGCTTAGCTTTTAACCTACCTATTGCAATATCCTCATCACACATCAAACAAGTTCCATAATCACCATCTTCCAATGCTTTAAGTGCTGCATTTATCTCTTCCAACTCCTGTGCTTGTTTTACTGCTAAAAGTTCAGATGTAAAACTATCACTACTTGCCTCTGCAAAATCCATATCATCTTTGCAATCCAAATTTTTTAACTTTAAAATATTGTCTTTACCATCCTCAATATTTTTTTCAAGAAGTTCTTTTCTCTCTAATAAAGTTTTTCTTAATTCATTTTTTTGCTTTTTTGAAGCCACAATTCCATCCTACAATTCTAATTTTTTGATATTTTATCTAAAAATAGCTTTATTTATGATAAGGATGATTATGATTTATACAAAGTCCTCTAAAAATTTGTTCACAAAGCACAATATTAGCTATCTTATGAGCATAAGTTAAATCACTTAAACTTATAATCTTATCACATTTTTCTAAAAAAGTTTTATCAAAACCAAATGCACCACCTATAAAAAAATTGATAGTTGACTTATCTTTTAACAATGAAGCAAATTTAAAACTATCAACTTTTTTACCCAAGACATCCAAAGCGATATTATAACCACTATCTAGCTTGGGTAAAAAGATATTGTTATAAGATTCTTGTGCCTCTTTTAAACCTATAGTTTGAGCTTTTGAGATCTGTTTAGTAAACATATTATGTATTTGAACTTTGGCAAATCTACTAGACATCTTGATAAAATCTTTTACTATAGGCTCAAAATAATCTTTGTCGTTTTTAGCTATTTGGTATATATTTATTGTCATACTAATAAACCACTACCTACTACATTATAAGTGATATGTTCTATATCATCATCTACTTTTACACCACCTATTGCCCCTACTGGATGTTTAGATATTTTTGCTAGATATGATATTTTATCCCCTAAAATACCACTTATATCTTTTTTTGTAGATGTATCTCTATAAGCACCAAGTCCTATATAATCAATATCTAATTTATTTGCTTCTAAAATCTCAAGTTCATTGTGTGTAGAGATACCAAATATCTTATTTGGATATTTTTTTCTCAATAACTCAAAAAATAATTTATCTGTTTTATTTTTTAAGATTTGATTTTTGATTTTTGATATATCATCTTGTCCTAAATGTAAGCCATTAGCATATTCAAGAAGTTCTAAATTATCATTGATAATAATTGGTATATCTGTAAGAGATTTGAGTAAAAGAAGATTTATTTTTTGTTGTTTTATAGAGTTGATTTTATCTCTATATTGTATATAGACTATATTGTATTGAGATATTTTTTTTAAATATTGCTCAAAGCTTAAAGTGTGATTTTGTAACAATTCAAAATCACACAAAGCATATATTTGTTTATTGATCACTTTTAAAAGATACTTTTTAAGCAGCTTGATCTTTATAAAACATTTTTAATAGATCGTGAAGTGTTTGTTTCATACTATTTCTTGGAACAACCATATCTATACTTCCATGATCCAATAAAAACTCTGCTTTTTGAAATCCCTCTGGAAGATCTGCTCCAATAGTTTGCTTAATAACTCTAGCACCTGCAAACCCTATTAAAGCACCAGGCTCTGCCATAATAATATCTCCCAAAAATGCAAAAGATGCACTAACTCCACCAAAAGTTGGATCAGTTAAGATAGATATAAATGGAAGATTTGCATTGCTTAATTTTTTAAGTGCCGCACTTGTTTTTGCCATTTGCATTAAAGAGAAAGTGCTCTCTTGCATTCTAGCTCCACCACTAGCACTTACTATGATAACCCCTTGATTTTTTTCAATAGCTCTATTACAAGCTCTAACAATTTTTTCACCCTCAACAGATCCTAAACTTCCACCCATAAATGCAAAATCAAATACTACAAGTTGCACTGCAATACCATCTATTTTACACTCTCCAGCTACAATTGAAGATGTTTTACCTGTTTTATGTAATGCTTCTTCCAATCTTTTTTGATAAGATTTACTATCTACAAACTCTAAAGGATCTGTAGGATGTAAATCTTTGTCAAACTCTTCAAAACTATCTTCATCTGCGATTAGGTCTATCCTTTTAGCTGCGCCAATTCTCATATGAAAGTTACATTTAGGACATACATGATGTAGATTTTCTACCTCTTGAAAAAACATCATAGAGTTACACTCTGGACATTTTATCCAATGACTTTTTTGCTCTATCTTTTGAGATTGTTCAGCTGCTTTCTCTTTTTGTGTAATCTCATCTTTTATTTTATTGAAGAAATTTTTTAGTGCCATATATATCCTTAGTTATATTATCTATAGTCGTATTTTATCTTAATTTTTTAAATAATTCAAGTTGATCTAGTTGTTCCCATGGATAATCACTTTGACCAACTTGTCCACGAGCCGCTACATTGGCATATAAAAATGTATCACTACTTGGTTTATCAAGACCAAATTTATTAGTTATCCAATTTGGTGTAAGTGGAAAATTATCTTCTACAAATTTACTTAATTCATCATCATTTTTACATTTATAGGTTCCATAAGTATCAACTGCGATTGAAGTTGGTTTTGCAACACCTATAGCATAAGATATTTGAACTACACATTTTGTAGCAAGACCAGCGGCAACTATATGTTTTGCTATATATCTAGCTGCATATAATCCACTTCTATCAACTTTTGTATAATCTTTACTACTTTGAGCACCACCACCTATTGGAGCATATCCACCAAAACTATCAACAATTAGTTTTCTTCCTGTTAATCCACTATCATGTAAAGAGCTATGAGATACATATTTTCCAGTTGGATTGATATGAATTATACAACTATTTTTATCATACATATCACTTGGCAATCCAGCATCGTCTATTAAACCTTGAATAAGCTCTCTTACCTCATCTATATTCATACTAGCTACACAAGGAGCTGATACTACGATCGTATCTATCTTTTGTGGTTTACTTTGCTCAAAATTCTCTTTACATCCATAATCAACTGTAACTTGTGTTTTTATATCAACACCTAATTGATCTGGATTAGCCAAAGCATATTGATATACTTTTTCCATCAAGATTCTTGCATATGTAATAGCACTTGGCATAAAATTTTCAGTCTCACAATCAGCATAACCGAACATTATCCCTTGATCACCTGCACCAATTTCTCCATCTTCTTGATCAACACCTTGATTTATATCAGGAGATTGAGAGTTTAAAAGCACTTGCACCTCAACATCTTCAGGGTGAAGACACTCTTGTCTTGTAAAATAAGGATTTCCGTTGTATCCTATTTTTGCCAATGCATCATGAACTAATTTATCATAATCCTCTGTTGTCATTTTTGTTAGAGATGTAACTTCCCCACCAATTACTACATGTCTTCCAGCGACAAATACCTCACTAGCTACCCTACTCTTGCTATCGCCGATTATTAGTTTATCAACTATACTATCTGCTATAATATCCGCACATTTATCTGGGTGACCTGGGCTTACCACTTCTGAAGTGAATAAGTAATGTTGTTTGTTTTCCATTTTGTTTTCCATCCTTTGTTTTCCACCGAAATTATTCGGAGTTGTTTTCCATCCTTTGTTGTCCATTTTGTTTTCCATCTTGTAAGATTAAGAAATTAAAATTTAAAAAAAGTAATGTATTTTATACGATTGTATAAAAGTGAAGTATTATACCAAATAAAACTGTTAAAATTATAAAATTTAGTATCTTACAACATCAAATGTAGTTAAATCCACCAATAACTCTTAACCAAGTTTAAAGCATATTTTAGCTATAATATCTATAAAAAAGGGGGTATTATGGCAAATAAATTTAGAGAAAAATTAGCAGAAAAAAGAAGTAAAAAAGGTTATGAAAAAATAGCAAAACAAAATAGATTATTACAA
>CAJXII010000028.1 GCA_913054415.1 uncultured Arcobacter sp. | reverse complement strand
CCACCCATACTAACTTATCTAAAACAGTAACACTCTGCTTATCCATCCGAGAAAACCCAAACCACTTCTTCCCCAAATCTTTTAAACTAGCTCCTATATGATAAACCTCTGTTTCATCAATGATTAAAAATCTATCGTGAGAGTTATCAAACTTTTTTATCTCTATATTGTTGTATTGAGAGTTGTATTTTTCTAAATCTAGTTTTAACTGCCTTGTGATTGTTTTAGTATAAATGGTTATTTTTATATCTGGCACTTTACTAAAAAGAGTTAGCACTGTTTCATCTATGAAGTTATCTAGCAGTTTTATATCTTTTTTGGCTGATTTTATAAGGTCGTTTACAAATTTGTAAGCATCAAATGTCTGTCCGTTGTAGAAAATGCCTTGCTTATACTCTAAAACATCATCTTTCACTTTTGATTTTATATCTTGTATCTCATTTTTTAAGGTAAAAACCTCTTGTTCTAAAGATACAAATCTTTCATTTGTGATTTTTTCACTATTTATTATGTAGCCGTTGTAGATGTATTGTTTTAGAACTTTTGTTGCCCATTGTCTAAAATGTATCGCTTCTAAAGAGTTTGTTCTATATCCTACTGCTAAGACTATATCTAAACTATAAATATTTACATTTTTAGTTTGTAATTTGCCATCTATTGCACCATGTTGAGTGGTTATTTCCATTTTGGAAACAACCATATTTTCAATTAGTTCATTTTGGGTAAAAATATTTTTTATATGTTTAGAGATAGCAGGTATTTTAACATTGAATAGCTCTGCAATTTGCTTTTGTGTCAGCCATATCGATTCGTCTTGAATAGATATATTTAATTCTATCTCGCCATTTTGGTAAATAACTACATCATTCATCACTTCAACCTCCCTAAAATACTCAAACTCTCCATATCCATCCTAGAAAATGCAAACCACTTCTTACCCAAATCTTTTAAACTAGCTCCAATATGATAAACCTCTTTTTCATCTATGATTAAGAATCTATCATGAGAGTTATCAAACTTTTTTATTTCTATATTGTTGTATTGAGAATTATATTTTTCTAAGTCAAGTTTAAGTTGTTTTGTTATGGTTTTTGTGTAAATGGTAACACCGACAGCCTGATTTTTGCTAAAAAGTGTTAATACACTCTCATCGATGTAGTTGTCGATGAGGACAATCTCTCTTTTTGCATTTTTAACAAGACCAGATACAAACTCATATGCATCAAACATCTGTCCATCAAAGAAGATCCCCTGAGAAGGCTTGAGGGTTTTGTCTTCAAGCAAATTTACTTTGGACTTCAGCAAGGCGACATCGCCCTCAAGCTCTTTGAATCGCTGATGAGTAATCTTTTCGCTATTGATGGCATAGCCATTGGTGATGTATTGCTTTAAAACAGAAGTAGCCCACTGTCTAAATTTGGTTGCTTTTATGGAATTTACTCTGTATCCAACAGAAATAATGACATCAAGATTATAATGCTCTAAATCTCTTGCAACCTCTCTATTCCCCTCTTTTTGAACTGTTCGGAATTTCCGAACAGTTGAACCTCTATCAAGCTCATGACTGTCAAAAATTGCTTTGATATGCTCACTAATGTTTGCCTTACTTGAATCAAACAGTTCGACTATCTGTTTTTGTGTAAGCCAAATAGTCTCTTCCTTGATAGATATACCAAGTTCTATCTCACCGTTTTGGTAAATAACTAATTCATTCATCTACTCACCCTTTTGCAATACAAAAGCTACACTTTGAACAACTTCTCCGCCTATCTCTTCAAATGCTCTAGCTCCAAGATGTACTAAAGTATCTATTTTATGATTTTTGATGATTTTAATTCTTAATTTTTCATAACTACTTAAAAACATCCAAGAGTGTTGATTTATCATACTCATAAAACCATGAGGTTTTGTAAGTTCTAAACCTCTTTCCATAAATACTGCAAATAGATCAGATTTACTATCTGGGTATCTCTTTTTAACAAAATCACTAAGCTCTTTGTTCATACCCTTTGAACCCATATAAGGAGGGTTCGTTACTACACAATGAAATTCATTTGATAATATCTTCTTTTGTATTTCATACTCTCTTGTAGTTTGACCAAATATACCATCATCAAAACTTTTAGTTTTTGGTGGGATTACAAGAGAACCAAAGTTTTTAATCCCTGCGAACTCATCACTACCAAAATCTTGTAGTTCCACTATATTTGGCAATATCTGTTTTTTAAAAAATCTTTTATGATAAAGTCTTGCTTTCATAGTAAGAGCAAAGTTAGCTAAAACTGAAGCTCTTTTGTCTATATCACAACCAAAAAGATTGTTTTGTAGTATAAGAGCTGGTATTTCACTTTTGCTATAACCCTCCTCTTCATAGATTTTACTTAGTAGATCAAAAGCATAAGTAAGTGTATGCCCACTACCGCAACAAGGATCTAAAAAAGTTATCTCTTGAGGTGATGAGATTTTAATAAATTCTGCTGGTTCATCACTATTTTCTATATAATACTTCATATTTTCTTTAAGATTTGAATTTGGATTATTTAACATCCAAAGTTTTCCAAGAGAATTTTCAACCATATATTTTACTATCCAATGTGGGGTAAAAAGCTGTGTAGCTGCTGGAATATTACTAGGAGTAATTTTTTGATTTTTCTTTAGCTTTGCAAATACATCATCTTTTTTTTCTGAGATGTAAAATTGATATAACCAACCTATTACTTCAATATCTTTACAATCTTCTTCACTCATAGAGCTTACAACTTTTGCCCTTATAGAATTAGGGCTTAACATATCATTTGGAAGAAGTAACTCTGTATAATCACTAATTTTTTCAAATTGTATAGGCATAATATTGGCATATTTATTACAAACAGAGATAAAAAGCATCTTATAAGCTTCATTATCACTATCTTGCACTCCAGATACTTTATTGTCTATAAGATCAAAAAACAACTCTTTATTTAGATTTAAACTTTCTTCAATATTACCTGATTTTGCTTCTACAAAAGATTGTGGTATTGGTTGTTCATCAGATGTAGATATAACAGAACTTGAAGTTATCTCATTTACATCCATAAATCTAAGAGCTACAAGACGATTAAACCAAGTATAAGCAACTTCTTCTATGAAATCTTCACTGTCCTTTGCATACCTTTCTTCTATTTGTTGGATTGATACTTTGTTGGTGTCATAAAGAGCTAAATTCTCTTTGTAAGCATTAGATAATAAGTAATCTATCTTTGTCTTTATCATAGAGATAAGTTCAAGTCTCATAGATGTAGCGAATTTTTTAAGTGCTGATTTGTTCATGATTTTTTACCTCTTGAAATAATAGTTTTATTTTGGTATAATATTGTATAAGTATTTGGGCTGGATTTTAATCTTTGCTCGCCCCTTGGGGGCAACTTATAACTTCTACTCAAAATTATTCCTAATTATTTCATTTAATTTTAATGTTTTAGAAATATATGATTTTATAATCTGTTTAACTCTTTTTTTCTTATCAATACTTCTTATGTGGTTAATTTTTATAGTGGTTTTATTTTTAACCATATATCCATACTTATCCGTATCTATAATTAAATTTGATGGATATTTTTCATCCCCATACTTATATGATGTCAATGGAGCAACTACAATTTCATCAGCTCTTACATCATTAGATATTACGATAGCCATATGTCTATAACAAAATTCATGTCCTAAATTTATGCCATATCTATAAGTTAAATCATCATCACTGTTAAAACCATTTTTATTATTTCCAAATTCAACCCATACAAGAGAGTATTTGTGTAAGTCCATCCATTTAACAGCCATTAAATAATTCCTTTGCCATAATGATTTTTCATCTATAATAACACCTGTTTCCCATTATCAATTTCACTCAAAAGATTTTCTTTTAGTTTATCAATATATTCATTTACATCATTACTATCATTTAAGTAAATTTTATCTTTAGGTAATATTTCACTTACACGAATTATATTTTTTACTGGTGGTTTAACATCAATAAGTTCATATATCTTCTCAATACCTTTATTTAGTTCATCTGCAAGTGCTTCGCTATTACTTCTTTGTTTTATAGTATCTATACTTGAAGTATGATTTATACTATCTATTAATTCTTGTCTTGGTCTTATAATCTTATATCTATCTTCACTAGGAACTTTCTCAAAGTTTTCATTGTCTTGAAGCTCTTTTATTACTGCTTCTATCTTTGTAATAGCTTCTGCTCTTGTTTGTTCAATAAGTGGTTGTAGTAAGTCTTTTATTACCTTAAGGGCTTGGTTTGCTTTTGCAATATAATTTCCACTGTATGGTTTATCTGATGTTAATAATATTTCTATAATAGCCTTTTGTGGGCTATCTATATATCTTAGATTATTACTATTCTCATCTATAAACTTTTTGATATTATCATATATTTTCCTTTTGTCACCATACATAAATTCCATTAGAGGATCTATCAAATCATCTTTGGTATCAAGTAAATTTTCTTCCATATTTGGCACTTTATCAAATAAGTTGTCTGATGTTAATTTCTCCAAAGGAATTAAAATATCAATAATTTCTTGAAATGCACTATTAAATGGGTAGTTTAAGTTCATAAAGTTTCTACAAGCTGAAATCAAGTCAGTTGTTTCTTTCATTGCTACATCGTAAATATCTCTTGTTGATGTAGAGTTAAATGAAATATTGGGATATAGTTCTAAAAGTATATTTTTTGTTTGTTGTATCTTTTTTGTATCTATATCTATTCTAGGAACTATGATAGTGTTAAACTGTCTATTATTTGTAAGAGCTACTAAAACCTCTTGTTTATTTAGTGGTGTTGAGTTTTGTTTTAGATCAATTTTTTGTTTTAAAAATAGTGAAGCTATTTGTGCAAGTATTGCGTTTTGATACCAGCCATAAGGTCTAACTTGAAAATGTTCAAGTAACTTAGTAATAGTTATAGCTTTATGAGAACTATTTTGCCTTTTAATATATGTTAATACTTCTGTTTCAGCAGGAATTAGTGCATCATCACTTCCTGTAAGTAGGTCATCACTTTGATTTAAGATTATACTTATATCTTTTTCTTCATAAATTTTTGGTAACAACTCAATATAACTATAAGTGCTTTTGATTAAGATCTCAAAAGCATTTTCTATTTTTGATTTTACATCTTTTGTATTAATATCTAATATTTTACCATTGTGATAAATCTTTGCTTCCCCTATAAAAGTCTTTAGATCATTTTGAAGTTTTTCTCTTCTTTTATTGTTATCATTTGCTTTGTTGAATAATAAATTTTTTTCATTATCTGATATATTTCCACCTTGTTTTTGTGGTATATATTTTTTTGTTTTTACATATAGTTCCAAATCTGATATAAAATCATAAGAGTTTGGAAGTGCTAATATAAGATCATTACTAGCTAAAGATTTATGAATAAGTTTCTCTTCATCATAATCTAATGAGTTTAAAGGTGTAATGATATTTAGTATTAATTCTTCTTCTTTACCTTTGACTATAATATCATCAAGTTTTCTTGCAAATGGATAGTTTTGTTTGTTTGGTGTATATTTAATTTTATTGAGTCTTACAATATCATCATAAATCCACCCTATAAGTTCTAGAACTATATCATTGTTTTCAATTTCAGTAGATTTGATCTCTTGTTCTATATCTTTTTCAATATCGGTTAAGAACTCATACTGATCTGAAACTTTTTGAATATATGTTTGGTTTGCAAGTGTATTTAATGCATTTTGAACTTGTTTTTTTAGTTTACTAATATCTATATTGATAATATCATCTACAAGTAAAGTTGTAATATTATCTATGTTTGGTGTAAATTCTTTTACATATTTAATCATAAAAAGAGTTTTTAATACTTTAGTTTCAAAAGGTTCAAGTATATCTGAAGCTTTTTGTATTTGGGTTTGAACATCACCTCGAATAATAGAAGATAATCCATCAAAAAACATATCATAAGTTGCTATGCTTCCTATGGGTTGATTTGAAATCTTTTTGGCAATATTTTGAACAACATCAAGCATACTTCTCTCACCTGTTGATTGATGTTTCCCTTGAAAAATACTGTGAGTTGATAATCCTGCTATACAAGATTGAAATAGATCCATCTGATAAGGCACAAATGGATACACAAGAGCAAAATGATTTGAATTTTTATAGTTTTGATATTGTCTGCTTCTATCTTGAAAATGGATAATAGAAGATAAAGAATTTTTAACTTTTGAGTAAATTGTATCTAAGTCTTGTTTTGCATTTTCTGTTTTTTCTAATAATCTTTTTTGAATAACTTCATTTGCATTTTGACTTGTAAGGTTAAGTTTTACCTTAAAACGACCCATAATTTTAGAAAAATCATTTTGCATCTGCACATTGGTATTTACCAAGCTATCAACAGCAGATTGAGAAGTTACAATAATCCAAGCTTGACCACCACAAACTGTTGCTAATGTTTCTACAATAGTTTGTAAGTTTAACATTAGTTTTGTATTGTCTCCAATATATTGACCAACTTCATCTACAAAAAATACCAATCTAAACCCATCTTCTTTTGTATCGATATAATCTTTTACATCATTGGCAAATTCTTCAATACTTAAAGAGTAGTTTTCTTCATATTTATCTATTAGATCTTTTGCACTTTCTATTGATATATTATCAACACTTGCAAGTGCTTTGGCAAGGTTGTCACTCTCTAAAAAGATTGTTTCTCTTCCACTTTCCCAACTTTCACTACTAAACTCTTTAAACTTTTGTTTAAAACTATCAAACTTACCTCTTTTATCAAGATCACTCTCAAACTTAGCAATATAACCAAATTTAGAATAGTATCCTCTTAGTTCGTTAAATACCTTCATAAATACACTAAGAATCGCATCATCTTGATTTTTACTTCCTATATCTGATTTTTGATCGATATTAAATAAAATAGTTTCAGATTGTGAAGAGAGGGCTTTTTGTATATTTGCTTTTAATTCAAAATCATCAACATCTATCTTTTCAAGAAATAACTCTCCGATTAAGTCTGAATGTTCTCGTTTATTTGTAAGGATATAAGATAGTATTTTAAGCAAGTGAGATTTACCGCTTCCAAAATGTCCAGAGATCCATACCCCAATATTTTGGGTATTTTTATTTAAAGTAGAAGAATATTCACTAAAAAAATCATCTAGTTTTTGATTTAAATCTCTTGTTATAACATACTCATCAACCTCTTGAAATACAGCCTCATCACTTAAATTATCAGCTTTTACAACACCTTCAATATTTCTGTGTATATCTTTTTTAAATAATTGTCCAATCACTTTTTTATCCTTTATAAGTTTAGAGTATTAAGATTAAATGCTCTATAGTAATTATCATCTTTTAATGTGTCAAATAAAGAAAGATCAGTTGTATATGTCCCAGGAAAAAACATAATTGTTGGTCTGTCTTTTATATAATTTTGAAGATTGTTTAGTATAGTATGAGAACGAATAAATGGGAAAACTTGACCAATACCTGTTAAAAACAACATATCTGATAAATTCTCTTTTGCTAATATTTCAATTTGTGGTATCAGTTTTGTTTCACTATCAAGAACACCTTGAAGTGTTTTAAAAAGTTTAGATTTTGATAAGTCTTTTTCTTTTTCAATTACTTTATTAAGTATTCCTCTCTCTTCAAGCATACTAAGAGATAAATCAAATAAGTTAATCTCATAGATGCTAATACCATCACGCCCTAAGCGGTCTTTTAATTGTTTGGTTTTTTGTATTATTTCATTTTCTTGTTTGGGATTATACGGCACGATATAAAATGGTATCTCACCACCCAATGCACTCATAGATAAAAAACTCTTTTTTTTAAGATTATTAAAAAGTTTATCATATTTTAAATCTAAAGATTCTAATTTCATTTATACCTCTTTATAAAATCATTTATTTCATTATCACTGTATAAAAAACTACTAAGGTATTTTGGATTATCTTGCACTATTAGTTTTATGAGTTCTTCACTAAGATACGGTTTTTGAATATTTTTATTTTTCACACTATCTATAAATTCTGCTTGTTCAAACATCTTAAACATCACTTGTTTTAGTTTGTATTGTGAAGATTGTGAGATAGTATTGAGATTGTCATAAGCAACTTTTTTACTATCATAAAATGCTTCATAATCACTATTTATAAGTTTAAAATCGAAAAGAAGTAATTTGTTTCTTATAACTTCAGTTGCAAAATCAGATATAAAAGCATAAAGTTTAAAACAACTTAACATAGTAAGATTTTTTATATCACTACTTGTTGCCTCTGCATAATATGCAAGTTGTTCCAATGTTAGAGATTGAAGTCTTTTTTTTAATTCTATAAACTCTCTTTTTCTAGTAGATATTGTTTTTTTTTGTAAAGCATTGTCATCTATAACACTTTTGGCTACTTGGTCCCAACTAAGAGTTTCTTTATAAAGAGTGGCAATAGTTTCTGATTCATAATATTGTAATGAAGCTGCTGTAAAAGATAAAAGATATGTTGTATTCATAAATCCAAACCACCAAAATTATGTTTATATATTTAGATATATTCTATCATTTTTTGTATATAATTAATATTAAAGGCATTTGTAAAATGCCATTTAATGATTTATAAGAGCATATTTCAAAATAATAATAATAATATAAATTTTGCATTGGTTTATAAATTAAGACTGCATCGTGTATTGCACTTATTTTTTGAATTGGCGTGAACAAAGATAAACAGGGATGAAATTCGTTCTGGCAGAGAGTGGGGGATTCGAACCCCCGGAGGTGTGACCCTCGCCGGTTTTCAAAACCGGTACATTCGACCAACTCTGTCAACTCTCTACAATAAAAATAAAAGTGGTGCGAATGATCGGAATTGAACCGATACTCCAAAAACTGGAATTGGATTTTAAGTCCAACGCGTCTACCTATTCCGCCACACTCGCACTTTTTGAATAAAATATATTCAAAGGTAGAAATTAAAAACTAACTGTTCTTAATTTGGACTGGAATTATAGCACTCTTTTTTTTATTTGTCAAGGCTTTTTTATCTTTTTTTTGAAATTTATTTTTTTATAACTAATTAGGGAAAATATTGTATAATACGAAAAATTTAAACAAAGGATATCAATGAGAAGTGATGAAGTAAAAAAAGGTTACAATAGAGCACCGCATAGATCTTTATTAAGAGCTACAGGATTAAAAGATGAGGATTTTGACAAACCGTTTATTGGAGTTGCCAACTCATTTATAGAGATTATTCCTGGACATTTCTTTTTAGATAAAGTATCAGATATTATAAAAGATGAGATAAGAAAAGCTGGTTGTGTGCCATTTGAGTTTAATACTATTGGGGTTGATGATGGTATTGCTATGGGGCATGATGGTATGCTTTTTTCTCTTCCAAGTCGTGAGATTATTGCAAATAGTATAGAAACAGTGATGAATGCACATAAACTTGATGCTATGATAGCAATACCAAATTGTGATAAGATAGTTCCTGGTATGATTATGGGAGCATTAAGAGTTGATGTTCCAACAGTATTTGTAAGTGGTGGTCCTATGGCAAAAGGTTATGCAAAAGATGGTGAACCTATAGATTTAGCAACTGTATTTGAAGGTGTTGGTAAATTTGAAACAGGAGAGATAACAGCAGATGATTTAACAGATCTAGAATGTAATGCTTGTCCTAGTGGTGGATCTTGTAGTGGTATGTTTACAGCAAATAGTATGAATACTCTTATGGAAGCTATGGGTATAGCTTTGCCTGGTAATGGAACTATCTTAGCACTTACAAAAGAGAGAGAAGAGCTATACAGAAAAGCAGCTAGAAGAATTTGTGAGATAGCAAAAATGGATGCTAAAAATAAAGCTAAATTCAATATAACAAATATTTTAAATGAAAATGCCGTTAGAAATGCTTTTGCTGTTGATATGGCAATGGGTGGTTCATCTAATACAGTTCTTCATATGTTGGCTATTGCAAAAGAAGCAAATGCAAATTTTGAGCTAAAAGATATCAATACTATTAGTAAAAAAGTATCTCATATTGCTAAAATTTCTCCATCACTTACTACAGTTCATATGCAAGATATAGATAAAGCTGGTGGAGTTAGTGCAGTAATGCATGAGATGGACAAAAGAGGAGATATATTACTTGACAATCCAACAATTACAGGTGAATCTATCAAAGAAAGAATAGCAAATGCAACTATAAAAGATTTAAATATTATACATACACTTGAAAATCCTTACTCTAAAGTTGGTGGTTTAGCTATACTTTATGGAAATTTAGCAACTCAAGGAGCAGTGATTAAAACAGCAGGTATTATAGGTGATAGATCTTTTACAGGAACAGCTGTTTGTTTTGATTCGCAAGATGAAGCAATAGCAGGTATTATAGATGGAAAAGTTCAAGCTGGAAATGTTGTAGTAATCAGATATGAAGGTCCAAAAGGTGGTCCTGGTATGCAAGAGATGTTAGCACCAACAAGTTTGATTATGGGTATGGGACTTGGAGATAAAGTTGCACTTATTACTGATGGACGATTTAGTGGAGCTACTAGAGGAGCTAGTATTGGTCATGTTTCACCAGAAGCTGCAGAGGGTGGAATGATAGGACTTTTAAAAGATGGTGATGAGATACATTTAGATGTAGATAAATATATTTTAGAGGTTAAACTTAGTGATGATGAGATTGCTAAAAGAAAAGCAGAATTTAAACCTTATAAAAAAGAACTAAAATCTTCTTGGTTAAAACAATATAGAAGTTTAGTTACAAATGCCTCTCATGGAGCAGTATTAAGAACAGATTTATTCTAAATCTAAAGAGGGAACTAATATCTCCAAGTTATGGAGATTGTTCCCCATCTCTTTTGTGTATTTGTTAATACATTGTCATTATGTATATATATTGATTCAATAGATAATGTATATTGAGTATTATTATAAAAAAGATTATAACTAATCTGATTTCCTGTGACACGATTTAATTTACTTAAAGTATAGCCATTTTTTATTGCTTCATCTATTATATAATATTTATATATTTTGTTGGTAAAAAATCCAACAGATATAAACCAACTAAAATCTTGATGTTGTTTGAAATTTAGCAGATGTGATTCATTGTCTCCTATAAAATTACCTGTAGTGATAAACATATTTTTTAGATGATTACCAAAACGAAAAGATGTGGAAGCTAAAGCTCCTGTGTAAAAATTACCAATATTGACTCTAATATTATTAGTCCAATCAAATTTACTAATTCCTATATCAATAGGTTTGGTTTTAGTAGCATAATTGTATGATATTCCTAACATTAGTTGGTTATCTAGTTGTGTATCCCAACCTTTAAAAATAGGAGCGCCCAAGGGTCTATGTATAGCTTCTTGTATCTCTTTATCATGAGTTATTGGTCCTACAGCACCAATATTAAATCCAAATTCATGAAAATAATTATTAGAGTATTTATAATATAAAAAATTAAATTTCATATATCCAGCATAAGGAATATCATCTAAAATTGGCTCTGTTGAATTATAATCATCTGGAGTATATAAAATATTTGAAAATGATATAGCATATGTAGAGTTTGCTTTACTATTATTGTTCTCTTTTAACCAATTAATAAAAAGTCCACCTGTGTATCGACCATCTGCTTTAGAAACAAAGGCATCGTTGTCAGTTATAATACTTAAAACATTGGCATTAGAATATGTATATAATAATACTATTAATATAAAAAGTTTTAAATTAAATATTTTCATAGTTTATGATAATTATTAATTAATAATTATCATATTTCCCAGAAATCACTTCTTTTTTTAAGTTATCTAATTGTTTTGATAAAATATCCAAAATAATATTAGCAGCTTTTTTATCATCTGCTTCAGGAACATCTATATCTGTAATTGATAAATGTTTTTCAAATAAACTTTGTAACTCTTTTTGTATATCATCTTCTCGTTGAAGTAGATCTTTTTTGACAGGATCTTTAGTATCTAACTCATCTAACATAATCCATTCATAAGCTTCATCCAAGTTTTTAAAATATCTTATATCATCAACTATAGAGAACCAATTTGCTATTTTAATAGCTGTTTGTTCCCAATCATTTTTACCAACAAAAGCTATTTTTGTAAAAGATCCAATATGAGATAATCCAAATTTTAAATCATCCCACATAGCTCTTGTTTCCCAACCATCAAAATTTGTTCCATCAAATAATACTTTTAATTCGGGATGTTGAATTCCCTTTATAGCATTTTCAATCATAGGAACCATAATTTTATAATCTTCATGGGTTAACATTCCTATAGCTTCTAATTTTATAAAAAAATTATTATCAACTCTTTTGATACCTATATTTATACCATGCTCTTTTGAATTTTTCATCTATTGTCCTTGTTTGATTTTTTATGTTTATATAGATTAACTTATACTATAAAATAA
>CAJXII010000027.1 GCA_913054415.1 uncultured Arcobacter sp. | reverse complement strand
AAGAGGTGGAATAAAAAGAAATCTGATATTGGTCTTGACAAAGGGGGACATTATACTTCTATTGCATATTTACTTGCATTGTAAGCACCTCTGAATTTCAAAGATACTAATCCCAAAACTGAACTATGTTGAATAATCTTACCATATCCTTGAGCTTTCATCACTTTTAAAGCCTCAAGAGTAACACTATGCAACCCAAAAAGATTTGTTTCAAACTGCTCTTTTAGTATCTTTGTAGATATATCTTCAATAGCACCAGGTTGTCCAAATCCAGCATTGTTAAATACCACATCTAAACTTTTCTCTTTTGAGATGATGGTATTTATAGTATCTTGTATAGATTTTATATCTGTAACATCTAAATAATAGGTATTTAATCCTAATGATTTTAGTTGATCAATATCAGATCTATTTTTTACTGTTGCATATATATTGAAGCCTTGTTGTTTTAAATATAAAGTTGAAGTCCTATCCCTTTTGAACAACCTGTGATTAAAATAGTTTGCAAAGTGATCCTTAAAAATTTTTTGGTATTATATCTTATGGATAATATAAAACAACTTTTAGATAAAGAATTAAAATATAGAGATACAATAGTAGAACTAAGTTATGATAAACCTGATCCACTAATGGTAGCAAAAAAATATCAAGATGAGTATATCTCCTTAATATGTGCATTATTTGCTTATGGTAATGCACACCAAATAGTGAAGTTTCTTGATAGTTTAGATTTTGACCTACTAGATCAAAGTGAAGATAAGATCAAAAAAGGATTGACAAAATATTATTATCGTTTTCAAAATTCAAACGATATTATAGCTATATTTATAGCAATTTGTAGATTAAAAAAAGAGTTCTCTTTAGAGGAAATTTTTAAAATAGGATATGATAAAAATAGTGATGTTTTAGAAGGGATAGAGTCTATAATCACTCATATTTTAAATATCTATGATTACAAAAGCAATGGGTATAAATTTTTAGTAGGTAAAGAGTTAAAAAAAGATAAAAACAATCAAATCAAACTCATAGGCAATAGCCCTTACAAAAGATATAATATGTTTCTAAGATGGATGGTAAGGTATGATAATCTTGATATGGGATTGTGGAAATATATTGATAAAAAAGATTTGATTCTACCACTAGATACTCATACTTTTAAAGTATCACAAAAACTCGGTTTATTAACTAGAAAAACTTATGATCTAAAATCAGCTATACTTATTACTGAAAAACTAAAAGAGTTTGATTGCAATGATCCTATAAAATATGACTTTGCTATATATCGATTAGGTCAAGAGAAGATTATATAATACTATGCACAAACTCTTGAAATTGTTCTAAATCTTTTTTATGACCTAATACAACCAATGTATCTCCCTCATCAATTTTATGATTAATTCCCGTAGAGAAAAAAATAAATTTATCGCTTAATTCTTTATCTTGGATACCCAATATCACTACATTTTGTCTATTGATTATTTTTAACTCATCTAAATAAACACCATCAAAAATAGATCCTTTTTTGATAGTTAATTCCAACACTTCAATATCAGTTTTACTAAATAGTATATTATCCATCACCTCTAAAATTAATGGTTTATGCAAAAGTTTAAATATTCTTAAAGCTCCGATTTCATAAGGATTAATAACTCGATCTGCTCCAGCTAAAAGCATAACTTTATCTTGTTGTTCAGTAGAGGTTACAGATATGATTTTAACATCTTTGTTAAGTTTTCGTACACTTAGTGTAATAAATAGATTTTTATTTCTATCTTCACCTAAACAAAAAAATGCCCTTACATCATCATTTGCAAGACCAACCTCTTTAATATTATCATCCTCCATTAGCGATATATCTTTAACTTCAAAATTATTATCTCTTGCTTTTTGAACTAAAATAGGATCATCCTCTACAATAATTACCTTGTATGATTTTTTTTGTAGTAGCATAGCTATATGTTGTGCAACATTACTAAAACTATATATTATAATTTTATTTTTCATTATCTGGCTCTTTTGTGATAAAATCTTTTTTTGAAGCATGTTTGGTTAATAGATCAACTTTAAATTTGGCTATAACTTCTTCATATCCAATTACAATAAAAATATCTTTTGGTTGGATAATATATTGATCTTTGTGTGGATTAAACTTAAAACTATTATTTTTAGTTGATTGAATAATACCTATAAGTGTAAAATTATAATTCTCAAAATCAATAATATCTAGCTTCTTTCCTATATAAGGTGAATTTTCGACAATATCAACTTCAGTCATAACTGCACCCTCATTATCTAGCAAAATATCATCTATGGCATTAAATGCAATTGGTTGCCCAATATATTCTGTAGCAATCAATGAAGCTATATCATTTGCAGCGATCACATGATTAGCTCCAGCAAGTGATAGTTTATCTTCTATATTAGTATCATTTGCCCTTGCTATAATATTTATATTTTGATTTAAAGCCCTAGCAGTTAGAACAATAGATAAATTTACTGCATCATCATTTGTTAATGCTATAATACTACTAGCACCTTTATTTATTCCAACATTTGATAAGAAATCTGGATCTGTTGCATCCCCTTTTATAGATAATATTTGTTGTTCTGTAGCATGAACCAACATATCATTATTATAATCTATTACTATAAAAGCTTGTTTAATAGATAAAAACTCTTTGGCTAAAGCTTTTCCCATTTGACCATATCCACAAATGATAATAAAGTTTTTTAATGAATTTGCTTCACCTATAATTTTTTCCTCTTTTAAAGCGATAATTTTTTCACCTAAAGCAGTAGTAACTATTGATGTAAAAAATGCAATAACACTCAATCCACCAATTACAAGGAAAATTGTAGCTATTCTTCCTTGTATTGTCACAGGACTAATATCCCCAAATCCAACAGTTGATATAGTAATTACTGCCCAATAAACTGCATCAAAAAATGAATGAATATGATCATTAACTCCTGATCCTTCATATAAAAATATTATAGTTGAACCAAATGCAATCGCCATCATAAACATAATAGATAATGTAAAGAATTCAAATTTTTTCTCTATAAATACATCACTGAATTGTTTTATACTATTTGCATATCTTAGAAGTTTAAATATTCTAAATAGCATCAAAATTCTTAAAATTCTAAGAGGTCTATATGATGGTAGTATTGCCATAAGATCTATTATAGACATAGGTGAAAAAATAAAATTCAATTTTATTTTTATAATTTTTTTAATTGACTTTTTTAATTCAAAAGGCTGATTTATTAGTTGTGATTTTTCATAATCTTTTATTATTTGTTTATGACTATGAGATATAACCCAAAATCTACCAAGCCATTCTAATATAAATACACCAACAGCTATAATTTCATAATCATTTAAAGCAGGAAGAGGTGGATGATTTACTTCATATATTAAAATTCCTATAGTGCTTAGCACTAAAAATATCATAAAAAAGTCAAAATACTTTTTCTTTTTAGAGTGTGGATCTTCTAAAAATTGATAAACAAAATGTTTAACATTATAGTATCTATCAGATCTTTCTAAAAAATATGCGAATTTTAATATATATTTTTCTATCATCTATATTTTATACCTGATGTTGTGAATCTCTTTGTAACATATCTTTCATAGATAAGTAACTATTCAATGCTCCTATATAAGCTCTAGCACTTGCTATCATTGTATCAAGACTAAGACCATGACCTATCATTGGTGGGTTTTGATCATTAAAAGTTACTTTACAAGTTACTTTTGCCAAAGCATCTTTACCCTCACTTACTGATTTTACTTTATAATCTATCAAAGTTCCATGATAATTTGTAATCCTATCTATAGTTTTAAATATAGCATCCATAGCACCATCACCAATACTAGCATCAGTAATTGTTTTATCGTTGTGTTTGATAGTTACAACTGCACTTGGAACACCATTTGAACAATCTGATATTTGAACAGATAACACCTCATAAGTTTTATTGTTGTTTAGTTTTTCATCTGTCATTATCATACGGATATCATCATCTGTAATATCTTTTTTCTTATCACACAATATTTTAAATCTCTCAAATGAAGCATTTAATTCATCATCTACAATATTTGTAAATCCCAAATGTATCAACTTATCTTTAAAAGCAGCACGACCAGAGTGTTTTCCTAATACAATAGATGTATCTTGATATATCCCTATATCTTCAGGTTTCATAATCTCATAGGTCTCTTGATGTTTTAAAACACCATCTTGATGTATTCCACTTTCGTGTGCAAAAGCATTTTTACCTACTATTGCTTTATTTGGTTGTGGTTCAATCCCTGTAATTGTAGCTACCATTTTTGAAGCTGTATATATCTCTTTTGTATTGATATTTGTATCTATACCATTAAACATATCTTTTCTAGTTTTCAATGCCATAACTATCTCTTCCATAGCAGCATTTCCAGCTCTTTCACCCAAACCATTTATGGTGCATTCTACTTGTCTAGCACCAGCACTAATACCTGCTAAAGTATTTGCTACAGCTAAACCTAAATCGTTGTGGTTATGTAAAGATACTATTGCTTTATTATCTATAAACTTAACCATCTCTTTTACCATATCATAAATCTCTGTAGGCAATAGATATCCAACAGTATCTGGTAAGTTTATAGTTTTTGCACCAACTTCAATTACTGCTTGAGTGATCTCTTTCATAAAACTTATATCACTTCTACAAGCATCTTCTAGTGAAAACTCTACATCATCTACAAATGTTTTAGCATATTGCACCGCTGCTACTGCTCTTTTTATCACTTCATCGGGAGACATTTTTAGCTTATACTTCATATGTATAGGACTTGTAGCTATAAAAGTATGTATCCTTTTTAGTTTTGCTTTTTCTATTGCATTACCAGCTGCTTTAATATCACTATCAACTGCTCTAGCCAAAGAACAAATAGAACTTTTTTCTATTGTTTGTGCGATTTGTGATATAGCATCAAAATCACCTGGACTAGCTGCAGCAAATCCTGCTTCTATCACATCTACTCTTAGATTTTCTAACTGTTGAGCGATTTGAATTTTCTCTGCTGTATTCATAGAAGCACCAGGAGATTGCTCCCCATCTCTTAATGTCGTATCAAATATTATAATTTTGTTATCTTGCATAATTTTACCTTATTTATAAAAACTCTTATTTAAGAGTTGCGATTATATTAGCATAGTTTATTTTATCCGCAATATTCACTTTTAGATTTAACTCTTTAGGAATTTGCATAATAATAGTTCCTTGAAAAAATAAACCTATTGCTTTACCTTGTTTTACTTTTTCCTTTTTCTTTATCGATATCTTATTATTGCACACTCCACTAAGGAGATAAAGTTGAATATTTGCTATTTGGATTGTTGCTTGATTATTTAATTTTCTTGCTTTAAAACTATAGCTATCTAAATTAGTTCCATTTTTATATGACAATATTTTCATATCACCTTTTACGGGTGCTTTTAATATATGTTCATTGCATAGATTGACATCTATATAGATATAGTAGTGTTTGTCATCAAAGTCTATCGCTTGTATCTTACCATCTATTGGTGACAAGATATGATTTGTATCTTTAGTAATTTTGTGATTATTTTTTCTATATATCCAAATAGTAGCTATTGTTAATATTAAAAACAATCCACCCAAAAAATCAGATATAAATAACTCAAATACAACAGCTAAAGCAAAAAATACCGCTATTGGTCTAAATCCTTGTTCTATAATACTAAATTTTTTCATCTTGTTTTTCTTTATCTATTTCCTCTTCATCTTCATCATCTTCATTTTTATAAAAAGTTCCACCATTTTTCTCTATAATCTCTTGAACTCTTTTACCTGTTATAACCTCTACACTTAATAACTCTGCTGTCATCTCTTCCATAGCTTCACGATTCTCTTCTAGTGATTTAATCACAGCTTTATATCGTGTATCTAGCATTGTTTTGATATAGTTATCAAGATTATGAGCCATTTGATCACTATAATCTTTTGTGCTTTGACCACCACCTAAGAATTGATTATTTTGTTTTGTTAAAACCATCAATCCAGCGACTTCATCATCACTCATACCATATAGTGTAGCCATCTGTTTGATTATATCGGTTGCTCTTTCTAAATCATTTCCAGCACCAGTGCTAATCTCACCTATAAATACCTCTTCAGCTGCACGACCACCCAAAAGTGTATCAACTTCAGCTATAAGCTCATGCTTTTGCATAAGATATTTATTCTCTTCTGGAGTATTTAATGTATATCCAAGAGCCGCTAAACCTCTAGGGACAATTGATACTTTATTAACTTTTTTAGCACCTTTTGTAATCTCTGCAATGAGTGCATGACCAGATTCATGATATGCTACAATTCTTCTCTCTTTTTTAGAGATTCTTCTACTTTTTTTCTCCAAACCTGCTATTTGCCGCTCTACTGCTTCTTTAAAATGTTTAGGTTCAACCTCTTTTGAATCTTCTCTACCTGCTAACAGTGCAGCTTCATTGATAATATTTGCCAAATCAGCTCCAGCTAAACCAGCAGTCATAACAGCTACCTCTTTTAGATCTACATTTTTAGATATTTTTACATCCTTTATATGAACATTTAATATCTCAATTCTACCTTCTAAATCTGGTTTATCAACCAATACTTGTCTATCAAATCTTCCTGGTCTCAAAAGTGCTGGATCTAATATTTCAGGTCTATTTGTAGCAGCTAAAATAATTACAGGTGCTTCACTACCACTAAATCCATCCATCTCAGCTAGAAGTTGATTAAGAGTTTGTTCCCTTTCATCATTTCCACCAATTCCACCAGAAGCTCTACTTTTACCAATAGCATCTATCTCATCTATAAAAATAATAGCAGGAGCATCTTTTTTTGCTTGTTCAAAAAGATCTCTAACTCTACTTGCTCCAACACCTACAAACATCTCAATAAAACTAGATCCTGTAACACTTAGAAATTTTACATCCGCTTCACCAGCTACAGCTTTTGCTAACAATGTTTTACCAGTTCCTGGAGGTCCTACTAAAAGCACACCTTTTGGTATTTGAGCTCCTAGATTTACATATCTATCTGGTGATTTAAGAAAATCAACTATTTCGCTTACTTCCTCTTTAGCTTCTTTATTTCCTGCCATATCTGAAAATTTTACATTTGGTTTTTCACTATTGATCATCTTCTTAGCACCACCCATACCAAGAATACCACCAGCACCACCACCCAGAGATTTTGACATCTTTTTAGCCAAAATAGACCAGATACCAAAAAATATAAGTAGAGGTAATACCCAACCAAATAACATATCTGATAAGATATTTTGTTCATTAACTCCAGCATAATCAACTTTGTGTTTTTCCAATAACGGGATCAATGTGCTATCTGGCACTACTCTTCTTGCATGATATTTTATAGTTGCACCAGTAATATTGTTTGATACAGCAGTAATAGTTGTAGCACCAATACCTACATATTTGATTTGATCATTTTGGATTAGATTTTTTAAATCTGAATAGGCAATATTTTTGTTTATAGCTTTTCCATAAGCAGTTTGCCCACCATTTACATTCATACCATCTTGTGGAAAAAATGTTTTAAATACAAATATTGTCAATATCGAAAACAAAACAAATATTAAAATTGGATTGTTTTCAAAAAAATTATTATTGTTGTTATTGTTATTATTGTTTCTGTTGTTATTTATCATATATTTTATACCTTTTTATTTTGGATAATCAATGTTACCCATCCGTTTTTTTCTATTGTTTCTAATATTTTATAGTTTTGAAATCTATTTAATACTTTTTGTTGATGTTGTTGCATAATCCCTGAAAGTATTAAGATACCATCCTCTTTTGTAGTAGATTTTAAATCTTTATGTATCATAGCTAATACATCTGCTACTATATTTGCTATTACTACATCATATTGTTTGGTTGTATTATTTGCACTACCTTCCCAATGTTGATTGACCACTACACCATTTGCTTGAAAATTTTTCAAAGAATCTTCTACTGCTAATTTATCTGTATCACAAATATCAACTATAGCATTTAATTTAGCAGATGCTATTGATAATATCCCACTTCCACAACCTACATCTAAAACTCGATCTTGTGGTTTAACATATTTTAATACAGCACTTAAACAACTATTTGTTGTCTCATGATGTCCACTTCCAAAAGTTAGTGCAGGATCGATTAAGATATTGATTTTATCTTTTTTTTCATCTTCCCAACTAGGGTGGATATAAAAATCTCCAACCTCAATAGCTTTGACACTTTTTTGATATGTTTTTACCCAGTCTTGATTCTCTTTTTTAGTTATTGTCATATCACATTTAATATCGCTATTTAGTGCTTTGTTTAACTCTTGTGTAAATGTGATAATACCATCTTGCACTATTTGAAGATCATCATCTTCACTTCTTATGATGATACTATTATCTAGCTCTTCTATAGCTTCAGATACCAAACTACTTACTAAATCTAAATAAAGTTCATAATAACCTGATGGGGTAATAGTTAGTTCGTAATAATATTTATCCACTTATATATGCCTTTATTTAACTTTAGATATTTTAATCATAGCTTTTTTTGTTAGATCAACTTTATATTTTCTAACATCATATTTTGTTTTGATCACAACTCTAAAATATGAAGATTCTGGGTGATCCCCTATTACAATCTTAGAAAAATATCTTGTGTTTGATATATTTTTTCTTTTGGTTTGAAAGCTAATCTTTGCTTTGAAATCAAAAGCTATCTTATTTTCATCTTCTAAAACTATATATCTTTTTAATTTATATTTTGAGTTTAGATATATATGATTGTGTAAAACTCTTACAGTAGCAATATTTGAAAACTTATATGTTAGGTTATCTTTTTTTATCACTTTTGGTTTTGGCTTAGGTTTTGGTTTGATAACTTTTGCAATCTTAGGCTTTGGTTTATCTATAATTGTTATATTACAATCTTTTTTAGGTTGAGTGATATTAGAATCAGTTTTAACAACTATATTATTGATATGATCTTTAGGTTCAACTACAGGTAATATCTCAACCACTTTTAAAGGTGGTTGATCACCCATAATTTTAATAGTTCTATTTCCATCATTTTCATTTACTTTAGGTTTTGTAAATTCACTTGTAGGAACAAATGGATTTATTCTAGCAGTTGCTATAGTTGATATTACACATATCAAACATAATGTTAATAAATTTTTCTTCATCATTCTTCTGGCTCCAAATTTTTTAATTCAAAATACTCTTTTTGCAATCTTGCATTATCTTTTTGTAGTATCTTAATATTATATTCTAATAAAACTTTTTGTTTTTCAAGCGCTTTATAAACACTTAAAGAACTCTTCCCATTATATAAAAGATTTGAAATATAACTAGCAAAAACAACAGTTATCACAGCTAAGGCTAACACCAAAGCTGCAATCTTTATATTGGAATTGATATCTTTTTTCTTTTTTTTCACTATTTTTTAGTAAAAGGTGTTTTTCCTAAATATTCAGCATAACCTATCTCGGCACCAATCTCTAACAATCTATTGTATTTAGCAATTCTATCACTTCTTGCAGTGCTTCCTGTTTTGATTTGACCACAGTTTAATGCTACAGCAAAATCAGCGATAAATGAATCTTCACTCTCTCCACTTCTATGACTCATCACACAGTTATAGTTATTTCTTTGAGCAAGTCTGATAGTTTGCATAGTTTCACTTACACTACCTATTTGATTTGGTTTGATCAATATTGCATTTGCGATACCTTTTTGTATCCCTTCATTTAATATATTTGCATTTGTAACAAATAGATCATCTCCCACAATTTGGATCTTATGACCTAGTTTTTCAGTCATAAGTTTAAATCCATCCCAATCATCTTCTGCTAGACCATCTTCTATAGAAACGATAGGATATTTTTCACATAAATTAGCATAATACTCTACCATTTGAGCACTTGTAAGTGATTTGTTTTCGCTACTAAGTTCATATTTGCCATCTTTATAAAACTCACTACTAGCTGGATCCATAGCAATACAAATTTGCTCACCTGGTTTATATCCCGCTTTCTCTATAGCTTTCATAATCACTTCAAGTGGTTCTTCATTTGATTTTAGATTTGGTGCAAATCCACCCTCATCACCAACAGCAGTAGATTCTCCCATATCGTTAATAACTTTTTTTAAGTTATGATAAACTTCTGATGAAGCTCTTAATCCATCAGCAAAATTATCAAACCCTACAGGCATAATCATATATTCTTGAAAATCAACACTGTTGTTTGCATGAGATCCGCCATTGATGATATTTAACATAGGAACAGGCATAGTCATACCATTTGCACCACCTAAATATCTATAAAGTGGCATTTTAAGGCTAGTTGCTGCTGCTCTTGCTACTGCCATAGATACACCTAAAACTGCATTTGCTCCTAAGTTTCCATAGTTTGTAGTTCCATCTATATCTTTCATAGTAGCATCTACTTCTGCTTGATTAAATGGGCTAAGTCCTATAAGCTCATTTGATATAGTAGTATTGATATTTTCAACTGCTTTTAAAACACCTTTACCCATATATCTATCTCCACCATCTCTTAATTCTAATGCTTCTCTTTTACCTGTGCTAGCTCCACTTGGAACAATAGCTGATTCTTTTGTGCCATCACTTAAAATCACTGTAGCTCTTACTGTTGGATTTCCACGACTATCCATAACTTCATCTGCATAAATATTATCTATATATACCATTTTCTCTCCATTTTTAAATTTTTTTCTTTTCTTTAGCTAAATCATATCTAATTTTTACTTAAATTTTGTTATTATTCTATATACGAAAATTAAGAAAAGCTTTAAAATAACAACTAATATTATGTTGATAGATTTAAAGCATTTTAGGAGATAGTTAAATTGAAAAAAAAATTTATAAGTTTTGATGAATCTTTAGAGATTTTAGATAGTGTAGATATCAAGCCTAAAATTATATCTTTAAATTTAAGAGATAGTTTAGGGTATGCTTTAGCACAAGATATTGTAGCAACTATAAATTCACCAGAGTTTCCAACTTCAAGTATGGATGGTTATGCTGTTTTATATGATGATTTGCAATCTAAGAAGATCAAAATTATAGATATAAATCCAGCAGGTAGTGTAGTAGAATCAGAAGTTAAAAGTGGAACTTGTATCAAAACATTTACAGGATCTCTAATCCCAAAAGGGGCAGATACATTAATCCCTATAGAAAATGTAACAGTAGAAGATGATTATATTATTATTAATCAATCAGTATCTTTAGGTAGCAATATTAGAGATATAGGTGAAAATTATAGTAAAGGTGAAGTTCTTATTAAAAAAGGAACAATTATAGATTTTACACAACTTGGAGTAATGGCAAGTTTAAATATAGCCAAAGTAAATGTATATCAAAAACCAACTATTGCAGTTGCTAGCACAGGAAGTGAGATATTAGACATAGGTCAAGAGCAAACAAATAATGCCCAAATAAGAAGTTCAAACCATATCACACTTGAAGCTATAGCTAAAAAATATGGTGCCAATGTCAATCAAATGGGAGTAGTAAAAGATGATAGAGAGTCTATTTTAAATCTAATTACAAAAAGTTTAGAAATAAGTGATATAGTTGTAACAACAGGTGGTGTTAGTGTTGGAGATTTTGATTTTGTAAAAGATATTATCAAAGACAAACTTGGTTGTAAAGTTTTATTTCATGGAGTTAGAATAAAACCTGGACAACATATAATAGTAGCACAAAAAGATGATAAGTTTATCATAGGATTACCTGGATTTGCATACTCTAGCACTGTTACATTTATGGTATATGCTTTAAGATTAATTTTTAGACTAAAAGGTGGCAATGAAACTTTAAATATAGTAGATGGGATCATCACTCATGATTTTGCATTAAAACAAAAAAAAGAGATATTCACAGCAGGGGATATTGAGTATAAATATGGAAGATATTATATAGATATCAAAAATAAAAAACAAGGTAGCAGTGCTATTTTGACAAATATGTTAGGTAAGACAGGCTTACTTATCCAAAAAGAGGATTCGCTAGATCTAAAAGCGAATGATAAAGTAAAAATTTTATTATATTAGGAAATGATGATGAAAACATTGTATAAAATTGTATTGATTACACTATTTGTATTCAATAGTGCAAATGGTGAAAATCTTAAGATTATGACGGAGATATTTTCTCCATATCAGTTCAAAGATAGTATTGATGGACATCTAATAGGTATATCAACAGAGATAGTTCAAGCTATACAAAAAAGAATCGGTGATACTAATAAAATCAAAGTTTATCCATGGGTTAGAGGAAATAAAATTCTTGATAAGAAAAAAAATAGTGCATTATTTTCTATGATGAGAACAAAAAGTAGAGAAAACAAATATAAATGGGTTGGGCCACTTGATAGACTAGAAATAGTATTCTTTAAAAGAAAGGGATCTAATATTACTTTAAAATCTATAGATGATGCAAGAAAAGTAAAAAAAATAGGTGTTACAAAAAAAGTAGCAAACTATGAGATCCTTCACTCTAAGGGATTTAAAAATTTAGATGTAATAGGTGGAAGTGATGATAAAAATATTAAAAAGCTTCTAAAAGGAAGAATTGATCTTTGGCCTTATGTTAAAGTTGCTGGGTTATATAATGCTAAAAAAATAGGTCAAGCAGGTATGATAGTTCCTATTCCAAATGTTACTTTAGCAGCTGGAGATTTATATATAGCCTTCAATAAAAATACAGATGATAAGATTATTATTACTCCACCAATAAATAATCTGAAAATTCAAGCAGCATAAACGATACTTGGATGTTTAAAAAAATTAGCAACCTTTTTTTGATTTTTAGAAATATTATTCATATAATTTAAAGTATTCATTTTAAGTTCTTCTTTGTTTTTAGGTATATTATTTTTATTAGCATTTTTTTTATAATCTTGATTAAGATATTCATCAGGATTAAACTCTGGTGAATATGGAGGTA
>CAJXII010000026.1 GCA_913054415.1 uncultured Arcobacter sp. | reverse complement strand
TTAAGTGGTATGTTAGTAAGTACGGCATTTATAGATAGTGATATAAAAGTTTTGCAAGAACTTAATATTGACTCAGCATATATTACAGATTATAAACTTCAAAAAATATATAAACATTATCTTTACAAAAATCAAAAAGATTACACTACAAAACTAAATGATGCTGATCTTTTTGTGCCACAAATAAAAAATATTTTAAGAGACAATAATGTCCCATCTGCTTTTTTATATTTGGTTATGGCAGAATCAAATTTTAAACTAGATGCAAAATCTCATAAAAAGGCTATGGGATTATGGCAGTTTATGCCAAAAACAGGAAAAATATTTGGATTAGAAAAAAATGACTACATAGATGAGCGAATGGATATCATCAAATCAACACAAGCAGCAGCAAAATATCTTAATCATCTACATGATATGTTTGGTAAATGGTATATAGCAGCTATTGCTTATAATTGTGGAGAGGGTAGGATTATAGAGGGTATCACTAGAGCAACTTTAGATATGTATTGTGATGATCATAATGGTTGTAGAGGTGATAAAACTATTAGTAATTACCGAAGAATTATAAGAGGATATCAACATAAAACAATCAAATTTAATCAATTATACAAAGTATATAAAATAGTTAAAAAATGGAAATACAAACCCGATATAGCTCAGCTTCTAATAGAGCAAAAAACTATCAAAAGACAATATATCCCCAACGAAAGTAGAGATTATATAAGAAAAATAATAAGTTTAGCTATGATGAATAATAGCGATTTTTTAATATCTGATGATAACTATCATCTTTTAAATCGAGGTATTGCAAATCCTATAGCAACTGTTCAAGTATCTGGTGGAGTTGCTTTAAGAAATATTGCTGAAGTAATAGGAGTATCTGCTAAAAGATTAGAAGCATTAAATCCTCAAATCATACAAAATATAGTGCCTCCAGAGGATAAAAAGTATGATATTTATATACCATATACTACTCTTGCTAGATTTAAAGAGAATATAAAAAATCTAAAACCTACTAAATTTGAAGTATATACAGTAGCACAAGGTGATACACTTGCAAAAATAGCAAAAAAATATAAGATAAAATATAAACTTATAAAAAAATTCAATAAACTTCACACAAATATTATAAGTATCAATCAAAAACTTTTAATACCTGTAGATCCAGCTACAATCAAAAGAGACAAAATCTATTTTGTAAAAAGTGGGGATAATCTACTAAAGATTGCTAAACGATATAAAATAAGTTTGAAAAAACTTATGGTTGATAATCATCTAACTACAAGTATGATACATATAGGAGATAAACTTGTCATCAAATATAACTAAGTTTTTGTTATTGATTTTTACTATAAGCTTATTTGATGGGTGTGCTAGAAGATACAACAATAGCTCTTACCACTCTTATAGATATATACCACCTCAAAAAATCAAAAACAGTAAAGCTATGCAACGAGCTACTATGAGATCATATATCGTTCATGGCAAAAGATATACACCAACTTATGCAAAAGTTGGAGATACTTTTAGAGGAATTGCATCTTGGTATGGTCCAAATTTTCATGCTAAAAAAACTAGCAATGGTGAGATATACAATATGTATGCTATGACAGCAGCTTCTAAAACTTTACCTATGAATACTATGGTAAAAGTGGTAAATCTTGATAATAAAAAAAGCACAATAGTAAGGATAAATGATAGAGGTCCTTTTGTAGAGGGAAGAATTATAGATCTTTCAAATAAAGCTGCTCATAAAATAGATATGGTAAAAAAAGGAACAGCAAATGTTCAACTTGTGATTTTGGGGTTTAATGCAAAAATAGCAAAAACTGTTCGTGAAAGAAGAGAAGTTGCCTCAATTAAAGATTTTTATTTGCAAGTTGGAGCATTTTCAAAATTAAAAGGTGCTAAAACTATCAAAAGAAAATTTGATTTGATTTTGGATCAAGATTATAAAGCTATTATTAAACAAACATATCAAAACGGTAAGAGAATCAACCGAGTATGGATAAGTGGATTTAGAAGTAGAGATGAAGTTGAAGATTTCAAAAAAGAAAATCATCTAACAAATGCAATAATTATTGCAAAATAAGAAAAATAAAAAATATTAGGAGTATATAATGACAAAAACTTTAGTTATTACAGGTGGAACAAAAGGGATAGGGAAAGCTTGTGCATATAAATTTGCATCAAATGGTATAAATGTAGCATTTACATATAACTCAAATGAAGAGGTAGCTAAAGAGATTGTAGCTGATTTGGAAGCTAAGTTTGGTATCAAAGCTAGATGTTATGCTTATAATATACTTGAGCCTGAAACAGCAAAAGAGTTGTTTGCACAAATCGATCAAGATTTTGATAATATAGATTATTTTATATCAAATGCTATGATATATGGAAGAGCAGTAATAGGTGGCTATAATAAATTTATGAAATTAAAACCAAAAGGTTTAAATAATATCTATACTGCAACAGTAGATGCTTTTGTAACAGGTGCTCAACAAGCTGCAAAAAGGATGAAAAATGGTGGTGCTATAGTATCACTTAGTTCAACAGGAAATCTTGTATATATCGAGAACTATGCTGGACATGGGACAAATAAAGCAGCAGTAGAAGCTATGGTTAGATATGCGGCTACAGAGTTAGGTGAGCAAGGTATTAGAGTAAATGCAGTTTCAGGTGGTCCAATCGAAACAGATGCATTAAGAGCATTTACAAATTATGAAGAGGTTGTGGCAAAAACTGCTGAATTATCTCCACTAAATAGAATGGGGCAACCAGAAGATTTAGCAAATGCTTGTTATTTTTTATGTAGCAATGATGCTAGTTGGATAACAGGATCTACTCTTATAGTTGATGGTGGAACAACTTTCAAAAAATAATATATGAAAAATACTAACTTAAATTTACCAAATATTTTAGCAACTTTTAGGATATTACTAGCTCCTTTGATGTTGTGGTTTATGGTTGATAGAGATAACTCTATTTTTAATAATATTGACCCTAGTTGGTTGGATTATACTGCAGCTTTGATTTTTGTAATAGCAAGTGTTACAGATTTTTTTGATGGTTATATAGCTAGAAGTTGGGATCAAAAAACAAAACTAGGTGGTATTTTGGATCCACTTGCAGATAAGATGTTGATGCTTGCTGGTTTTTTAGGACTTATGGTATTAGATCGTGCTAGTGCTTTTGCTATTTTTTTGATTTTAAGTAGAGAATTTTTTATCACAGGATTACGGGTAGTTGCAGTTACAGAGGGAAAAGATGTAGCATCTACTATGGCTGGTAAAATTAAGACAGTTGTGCAGATGTTTGCTATTGGGTTTTTACTTATGAATTGGCCTTTTGGAACTGAAATACTTTGGTTTGCAGTATTTTTAACTCTATATTCAGGATATGAGTATATAAGAGATTATTTTACAAGTAGTAGTGCTAATTGATGAATACAATCACATTTTTAATAGTTCTTAGTATATTGGTTTTTATACACGAATTGGGGCATTTTAGCATAGCTAGATTATTTGGTGTTAAAGTTTATGATTTCTCTATAGGATTTGGTAAAAAGATATTTACTAAATATTATAAAGGGACAAATTGGAGCATATCATTAATCCCTTTGGGTGGATATGTAAAAATGAAAGGGCAAGAGGATCTTAATCCAAATCTTGTAAATACAGATAAAGATAGTTATCAAGTTTTATCGCCAATTCAAAGAATAGCGATACTTTTTGCTGGACCATTTGCCAACTTTATATTGGCTACTTTTTTATTTTTTATAATAGCACTTTTAGGTGTAAATGCTATCTCTCCTACTATAGGAGAGACAATAGATGATCTACCTGCTAAAACTTCAGGTTTAAAAGTTGGAGATACTATTGTCAAAATCAACAATACAGATATAAAAACTTGGTCACAAATAAGCAATGTGATACAAAAATCTGAAACAATTATAAGATTTTATGTCAAACGAAAAGATGGTATCCATCAAATTCAAGTAACTCCTAAGATACACAAAAGTAAAAATATGTTTGGGGAAACTATATATAAAAAAATGGTAGGTATTGCACCACAAAGAAAAATAGTAATTGTTAAATATGGTATTATAGATGGAATATTTTTTGCTTTAGATAAAACTTATGAGTCAAGTAAGATGATTTTTTTAGGGATACAAAAAATGATAGAGGGGATTATCCCTACAAATCAAATAGGTGGAGTGATCACTATTGGTAAAGTAATAGGTGATGCTAGTGAAAATGGAATAGTTGCACTTTTAAGTATTATGGCACTTATTTCAGTAAATCTAGGAGTGCTAAATCTTCTACCAATACCAGCACTTGATGGTGGGCATATTATGTTCAATCTTTATGAGTTGATATTTAAAAGAAAGCCAAATACAAAGGTTTTAATTCAACTTACTATTATAGGTTGGGTAATACTTGTTTCACTTATGGTATTTGGGCTTTACAACGATATTAATAGATTTTTTTAAGAGGTAAAATATGGATAAAAATATAGCGATAAAAAACTTAGATGAAGTTATATCAAAAATAGAAAAAGCAAGACTTGATTTAGATGATCATCATATAGTTCAATTAGTAGCAGTAAGCAAATATTCAACTTCAGATGATATAAGAACACTATATAGTGCTGGACAAAGAGCATTTGGTGAAAATAAAGTTCAAGATTTAAAACAAAAGATGCAAGAGTTAGATGATTTACCAATCTCGTGGCATCTAATTGGAACAATTCAGAAAAATAAAATCAACAATATAATCGATTTAAACCCTGTGCTTATTCACTCTTTAGATAGTTTTGAGTTAGCTTTAGAATTTGATAAAAAACTAAAAGCCAAAAATAAAAAGATGAATTTTTTACTTCAAATCAATAGTTCATACGAACAAAGCAAATCTGGAGTAGATCCAAAAGATGCAGTTAAAATATATGAGCAAATCTTAAAAGAGTGTAGCAATATCAATCTAAAAGGGATTATGACAATAGGGGCAAATAGTGATGATACTAAGCAAGTTGTGCAAAGTTTTCAGATAGCTAAAGATATTTTTTCTAGTTTAAAAGGTGCTACTATTTGTTCTATGGGTATGAGTGGTGATTTTGAATTAGCTATTTCAAATGGTGCTAATATGGTAAGAATAGGTAGCAAATTATTTAAAAACTAATCTACATTTTGGTATAATAAGCAAAATTTTATAGGATAACAAATGACAATAGTAACAGGTTCAACAACGGCAATAATTACACCATTTAAAGATGGTAAATTGGATGAGCAAACTTATGCAAAATTGATACAAAGACAAATCGATAATGGTATAGATGCAATATGTCCTGTTGGGACAACAGGCGAAAGTGCTACATTAACACATGATGAGCATAAAAGATGTATAGAAATCGCAGTGCAAACTTGTAAAAATACAGATACAAAAGTGTTAGCAGGAGCAGGAAGCAATGCTACAGCAGAAGCGGTTGATATCGCTTTACATGCTCAAAAATGTGGAGTAGATGCTATATTTTCTGTAAGTCCATACTACAATAAACCATCACAAGAGGGACTTTATCAACACTATAAAACAATAGCAAATGCAGTGCCTGATTTGGGATTTATGCTTTATAATGTGCCAGGTAGGACAGGGGTTGATATATTACCAGATACAGTAATAAGACTTTTTGATGAGTGTGCAAATATCTATGGTATAAAAGAGGCAACAGGAAGTATAGAAAGAACTGTAGAGTTATTATCAAAAAGAGCAGATATTAAAGTGCTAAGTGGAGATGATGCTATTGATTATCCAATCTTAGCAAATGGTGGAGCAGGTATCACATCTGTAACAGCAAATATTTTACCTAATATGAAAAGTCAGTTAGTATCAAAAGCTTTAGCTGGTGATTTTGCTGGTGCAAAAGAGTTAAACGATAAACTATATCCTATAAATAAAGTTTTATTTTGTGAAAGTAATCCTATACCTATTAAAGCAGCTATGTATATTGCAGGTTTGATAGATACTTTAGAGTATAGATTGCCATTAGTTCCACCATCTGTGGAGAATATGAAAAAGATAGAAAAGATATTATCTCAATACGATATTGTTAAGTAATAAATGAGAGTAGCAAGTGAAAAAACCCTAAGATTTAGATATATTAGGGTTTTGGAAAAATTTGTTAAACGGGTAATATCGTTACTAAAAAATGATGATTTTGAATTAGAGAGTTTTAAATCAAAAGTTAATAGTTATTATGAAGATGTTCAATCTAGCACATCTGTTAGGCTAGATAGTCAATATATGCAAAAACTAAAATCTTATGCTCAACTTATCATAGATAGTGTAGATAATCATTCCAATAGCTTTGAAGATGAAAGACAACTACTACTAAAAGAAGCAAATTTATTACACAAAGAGAAAAACAGATCAAACTACAAAAAAGCTAAACATAAACATAAAAGTTTTAATGATGGATATTGATATACAAGAACAGATTAGATTAAGTGGCACACTTAAAAAGGTTCTATATTTTAATCAAGATAATCACTACTGCATCGCTGTTTTAGATAATAATCAAAAAATATGTGGAACATATTTTGATACAGATCTAAAAAAATTAGAAGGGGAAACAATACTTCTAAAAGGTAGATGGAAAACACATAAAAAATATGGTGTGCAGTTTGAATTTGATACTCTTGAACTAAAAGAGGATGAACTTTTTTTCTTTTTAACAAAAATTGTTCAAGGAGTAGGGACAAAATTAGCAAAAACACTATTAAAAAAATATACTCAAGATGAACTCGCAAATATATTAGATAATAGTCCAAGTGATCTACTTAGTATCAAAGGTATTAAAGAAAAAAAACTTACAACAATAGTAACTAGCTGGAATAGATTTAAACATCTAAGAGAATTAGGAGAGTTTTTAGGTAAATATGGAGTTTCAAGCACATTTATTACAAAAATATATCAAGAGTTCAAAGATGTAGATAATCTAATAGACAAGATAAAACAAAACCCATATATTCTTACAAATATTAAAGGTATAGGATTTAAAAAAGCAGATGAGATAGGGTTGGCTTTAGGTATTGAAGCTACAAGTAGTTTTAGAATTGGTGCTTGTATGAGTTATGCTATGAGAGATTATTGTGAAAATCATGGAAATAGCTCAATCTCAAAAGAGAAACTTTTTAGTTTATGTGATGAATATCTGAATTTTTATGATAAAAATGATCTATATGAAGATGTGCTAATCAAAACATTAGCAAATAATGAGATATACCAAACCAAACAAAATAGATATGCTCCTAGTATGTTGTATATATGTGAAAAAGGTATTTTAGAGTTTTTTCAATCAAGACAAAAACAACCTAAAAATAAACAGATAGTTTTAGATATAGATCAATATATATCTAAAAAAGAGCAAACTTTGGGATTTGTTTTAAGTAGTGAGCAAAGAAAAGCTGTGAAGCTTATCAATAGTGGTGAAAATACGATACTTCTAATAGGGTATGCAGGGACAGGAAAAAGCACATCAAGTAGGGCTATTTTAGAACTTCTTGAGGAGATAGTAAGCTATGAAGATATTAAATGTATGGCATTAAGTGGTATTGCTAGTCAAAGAATATCTGATACTACTGGATATAATAGTGCTACAATACAATCTGAACTTGTAAAAATAGATAATAGCGAAGATGATTTTTTCCCTTATAAAGTGATACTTTTAGATGAAGCTAGTATGGTCAATAGTGTTTTGTTTTATAAGATTGTATCTAAAATCTCATCAGAAACAATTTTTATAATAGTAGGAGATGATGGGCAACTTCCAGCTATTGGAGCTGGAGATATTTTAGCAGATGCTATTAGATTTGATTTAGCACCTGTATGTAAGCTTACAAAAATATATCGACAAAATGAGCTAAAAGCAATAGCTGTAATAGCAAATAATATAAGAGTAGGGCAGGTTCCAACATATAATCAAAGCTATGATGATTTTAAGTTTATAGATGTAAGTATCAAAAACTATTATGCTCAAAAAGCTGTTTTATCTCAATATGAGATCAACCGTTTAAGAGATGAGAATAACAATAAAATATTACATAATCTAATCAATGTAGCAAGTAGTTATATGCAAGATATATATCAGTTGATCAAAGATAAAAAAATATCTCAATATTTGACACTTTTTCAGGTAATAACCCCTATGAAAAGTGGTGTTTTAGGAGTGGAGAATATAAATATCAATCTTCAAAAACTTTTTAACAACAATAGAGAAGATGCCTACAACGGTAAAAAATATCAATTTAAACTAGCAGATAAGGTTATCCATACCAAAAATGAAAATATGAACTCTTTAACTATGAGTGAGTATAAACAAAACTCAGATGAGTTTGCACAAAGAAGGATCTTTAATGGTATGTTAGGGATGATAATAAAACTTGATTATCAAAATTCTAAATGTATAGTTTTATATCCCAATGATGATATTGTAGTTTTTTATGATTTTAAAGATATAGATCATCTACTATCACTTGCTTATTGTTTAACTATACATAAAACACAAGGGATGGAGTATGATACTGCACTTATACCTATGAGTTTTTCACATTTTATTATGCATAATACTAAGCTTTTATATACAGCAATAACTCGTGCAAAAAATATGTGTTATATTGTAGGGGAGAAAGAGGCTTTTGAAAGTGCTTCCAAAAAACTAGAGATTACAAAACGGGAAACTGTTTTATCTGATTTTTTATCTAATCAGTAGTATTATCGTTTAGTTCCTCAAATTGTAATTTTGCTTCATCTAAGAGTTTTTGGGCTTCATCTAACTCTTTTAAACCATCTTTGTATAGTTTGACACTATTACTTAGTGTTAATTCTGGATCTACTAATTTATCTAGTAGCTCTTTTGCTTTTTTTATTTTATCTTCAAATGAGAGGGTATCTTTATTCATCTAATATATCCTTAATATAATCTTCAAATTTATCAACTTCTACCAAAAATGCATCATGCCCATAATCACTTTGTATCATCTTGTAAGTAACTAATTCTTGTTGTCCATTTTCTATCATAGTATCTCTTATCTCTTCCATTTCGCATGGCATAAATAATCTATCCCCACTAAAAGAGATAAGGTGAAGTTTTGATTTTATTTTTGCTAAACTTTGAGATAGGGTATCGCTTCCTCTTGAAGCATTAAAAATATTCATTGTTTTGACAATATACAAATAACTAAGTGGATCAAAATTATGTGGAAATCTATATCCATTGTATTCTAAATATCTTTCCACTTCAAATCTACCAAATAGCTCATACAATCCATCATTGTTTACATATCTTCTACCAAATTTATCATCCATACTATGTGGGCTTAAATATGAGATATGTCCCGCCATCCTACCAATAGCAAGACCGTTTAGTCCATTTTTTTCTATATCTTTTGGATCATAATATCCATCTTTAAACTCTGGATCATTTTTGATAGCTTCTACTACTACTTTATTGTAAGCTATCGCCCAAGGTCTAGTATATGCTGTAGTTGCAAGGGTAATAATTTGTTTTGCAAAAGTTGGATACTCAATAGCATAGCAAAGTGCTTGCATACCACCCATACTACCACCAATAACTGCAAATACATTGTTAATATCAAGTGATTTTAACACTCTTATTTGTGCTTTTACAATATCACTAATTGTCAAAACAGGAAATCTTAATCTATAAGGTTCTTGAGTAGCTGGATTGATACTTTGTGGAGATGTTGAACCAAAACAAGAGCCGATATTATTCATACATATTACAAAATATTTTGTAGTATCAACTGCTTTACCATCCCCTATAAAATCATCCCACCATCCAGCTTTTCTATCTCCATCATAAGTTCCAGCTGCATGATGAGATCCACTTAGGGCATGGGTAATTATAATCACATTTGATTTATCACTATTTAACTCTCCATAAGTTTCATACATCACCTCAAAAGGTTGTAGTATCCTTCCACTTTCAAGATATAGTGGTTCATCAAAAAAAGCTTTTTTGGTTTGAATTTTCATATCTTAATCTAAAACCTTTTTTAATGCCTCTATTAAATCATCTGTATCTTCTAATCCAATGCTTAATCTAATAAGTCCTTGATTTATCCCAGAAGCTTCAAGCTCCTCTTTGCTTAGTTGTTGATGTGTGGTAGATGCTGGATGAGTTATGATAGATTTGCTATCCCCTATATTTACTACACGGCTAAATATTGTGATATTATCTGCTATTTTTTTAGCTTCCTCTAAAGAGCTAACTTCAAAACTAAGTAATCCACTAGCACCATCTTTTAGATATTTTTTAGCTCTTTTATAGTTTGAATCAGATTTTAATCCTGCATAATTTACTTTTAAAACTTTTTTATGTTTTGATAAAAATTTTGCTATTTTTAAAGCACTTTTACTATGTTGTTTTATTCTAAGTCCTAATGTCTCTAACCCTTGAATTAGAATCCAAGAGTTAAATGGACTAGGGGTTGAGCCAAGATCTCTTAAAACATTTAAAATCATTCTCATAGTAAAAGGTGGATACTCTAAATCGCTATAAACTAGCCCATGATAAGATATATCTGGTTCGTTGAAGTGTTTATATCGTGGGTTGTTTTTAATCTTTTTACTACAAGATTTGCTATCTACTATTATTCCACCAAGAGCCAAGCCTTGACCTGTAGTATATTTGCTAGTGCTATGCACCACTAAATCACAACCAAGTTTGATAGGCTGACATAAATATGGTGTAGCTACCGTGTTATCTACTACAGTTATGATATTTAGTTTATTTGCTATTTTGACAATAGCTTTAAAATTAGCAACTTGCAAATTTGGATTTGATAAGCTTTCAAATAAAATTAATTTTGTTTTCTCATCACACAACTCTTCTAAATCTGTAGGGTTTGTAACATCAAATTTTTTAGTAGTAATTCCAAATCTTTTGATAGTATGATCTGTCAAAGTTGAAGTTCCACCATAAACTGCACTTGCTACGATTATATTATCTCCAGCTTCACAAAGATTTACAATAGTTGAGAAAATTGCACTCATACCACTAGCTGTTGCTACTGCACTTACTCCACCCTCAAGGGAAGCAAATCTTTTTTGAAATATATCTGTTGTGGGATTTGATAGTCGTGTATAGATATTTCCCAACTCTTTTAGTGCAAATCTATTTGCTGCTTGAGTTGAGCTATCAAATTCATAAGCAGTAGTCATATAAAGTGGCACACTCATAGTTTTTTGAGTATCTTTTTCATATCCATAGTGTAATGCGAGTGTTTCCTTTTGCATTGTTGTCCCTTTGTAATTTATAAAGTAGTTATTATGCTATATTTTAGCTAATTATTGATTTAATTGAAATAAAAATGTGAAAATATTTAAAAGAAAAGTTTGATTGAAAAGTATCTCAAAGGGTTAATTGCCCTTTGAAGATATAAAAGATTTATTTTGCTCTGATTCCTAAATCCGCAACTAATTGAGTAAATTTAGCATAATCTGTTTTTCTTAAATATTTAAGTAATCTTTTTCTTTTACCTACCATTTTAAGTAATCCTAATCTTGAAGAGTGATCTTTGTGATTTGCTTTTAAATGTTCAGTTAAAGTGCTGATTTGTTTTGATAAAATAGCGATTTGAACTTCGCTAGAACCTGTGTCTTTTTCATCTCTTTGGAATTTTGAGATAATCTCTTGTTTTACTTCCTGATCTAAAGCCATAATGACCTCCTGATTGGTATATAGTCTCAAATATTTTACAATTTGGAAGGGCAATTTTATCTAAAGTATTATTTGAAATAGCTTAAAATAAATTAAAATTTCTTCCAAAATGAACTACTTAAAAGTATAAATACAGTGTAACACTCCAACCTTCCTATAATCATAGCTACAGAGAAAAAGATTTTATCAAAATCTGAAAAAAATGCAAAATTATAAGATGGTCCTACAAGTGAAAAACCTGGACCAATATTACCAACCAAAGCAAAAGCCCCAGATATAGCACTCATCTCATCATATCCTCTAGCATATATATAAATAGTAACCACTCCAGCAGTTAGCATAAAAAGTGTAAAAAAACCAAAAGTAGCTGCTAGAATTTTATCATTTTGTTTTCTGCCATCTATAAAAACTGAAATGATTGTATTAGGATGTAGTGTTCTTTTGAATTCTGCAAAGAGAGTTTTGAAAATAATAATATGTCTAATCACTTTGATCCCACCAGCAGTTGAACCTGCATTTCCACCTATTAGCATACCTATAAAAATAATAGATATAGCTAGATGTGACCAAGAACCATAATCAATAGTAGCAAATCCTGTTGTGGTCATAACTGATGCTATTGTAAAACAAGATTGTTTAAAAGCATCATAAAAACTATCTCCACCTATATCTATATGTATCAATGATAAACTTACACTTAGTATGATGAAGATCAAAAGATACCATTTAACCTCTTCAGATTTATAACCGCTTAAATCTTTATAGTATAGTTTTAGATGTGCCAAAAAGTTTATACCTGAAAGTATCATAAAAATAGTTGTAGTCCAAACGATACCATCACTTGTAAAATATCCCAATGAGTTGTTTTTAGTAGAGAAACCACCAGTTGAGATAGTGGAAAAAGCATGATTTATTGCATCAAACCAATTCATACCAAAATATTTTAACAATATTGTATCAATCAATGTTAGCACAACATATATGATCCACAAACTAAGTGCAGTATCTTTTATTTTTGGTGTTATTTTTTCTAGTTGAACACCTGTAGATTCAGCTTTAAATAGTGATAAACTACCTGTTGGATTTATCATAGATAACAGCCCAACACCTAGAACAATAACCCCCAAACCACCTAGCCAATGCATTAAACTTCTATGAAATAAAATCATCTTAGGCAGATCTTCAATATTTGTAAATACTGTAGCTCCTGTTGTTGTAAAACCACTAATTGCTTCAAAGTAAGCAGAGGCAAATGATACATCAGTATATAAAAATATAGGAGTAGCCCCAGCGATACCAAGTAGTATCCATATAAGATTGACTATTAATATACTATCTTTTATTTTTAGATCAAGATCATGTTTTCTAAGTAAAATATAAAATATAAA
>CAJXII010000025.1 GCA_913054415.1 uncultured Arcobacter sp. | reverse complement strand
TAGAGAAGCGTTTTAACATGATATTTGCCTATTTTTTAATTATATTGACGATTTTATCGTAATTTTCATATTTTTTTTATTAATAGTTGTAAGTTAAACTCTATAAATTAATAATTTAGTGGGCATCTTTCATACCCATTCGATAAAATGGTGTCTTTTCAACATTTACACTTAACATCTTAGCTCCTTTTTCAACTTCTTTTTCCAAATCTCTGTTGGTTGATAGTATATTTACCTTTTTTAGATAATTTTAAAATATTACAGTTTGATAAACAATCAAGTAAAATATTTGCTAAATCAAAAGCTAAACTCAAAAAACAAGGTAATATTATAGCTGATATGGATTTGATAATAGCTAGTATTGCTATTTCTAATAAAGCTATTTTATTTACAAATAATTTAAAACACTTTAAGAGAATTGAAGAGCTAGAAATATTGGAGTTGTAACAAAACCTAGCAAAAAAGATAAAATAATAAAGATTTATAGAATGTGGAAACATTACGAGTAATTCAAGTGCTAACAAATCCTTAAGTCCGTGAAAATAGCCCCAAATAAGCTATATAAAGCTCAAACACCAAGATATATTTTATTTTTATCATATTGTTATATATTTTTTAGTATAATCAACCAAAATATACTATAAGGATAATTATGGCAAAAATTGCAATAGCAGGGACAGGTTATGTTGGGTTGTCAAATGGAATACTATTAGCTCAACATAACGAAGTTATAGCATTAGATATTATACCACAAAAAGTTCAAATGCTTCAAAATAAACAATCACCTATAGAAGATAAAGAGATAGAAGAGTATCTTTTAAAGGATGATCTTAATTTTACAGCAACATTAGATAAAAAACAAGCTTACGAAGGTGCTGATTTTGTAATCATAGCAACCCCAACAGATTATGATCCACAAACAAATTTTTTCAATACTAAAAGTATAGAGTTTGTAATCCAAGATGTTTTAGAGATCAATCCAGATACAACTATGGTGATCAAATCAACTATTCCAGTAGGATATACCAAGCAATTAAGAGAGAAATACAACACTTCAAATATAATATTTTCACCTGAATTTTTAAGAGAGGGTAAAGCTTTGTATGATAATCTTTATCCAAGTAGAATAATAGTGGGTGAAAAAAGCAAAAGAGCCCAGCAGTTTGCTCAACTTTTAGCTCAGGGTGCTTTAAAAGAAAATATAGATATTTTATTTACAGATTCAACAGAAGCAGAAGCAATTAAACTTTTTGCAAATACATATCTTGCTATGAGAGTAGCATATTTTAATGAACTAGATTCTTATGCTCAAACACATAATCTAAATGCACAGCAAATCATAGAGGGAGTAGGGCTTGATCCTAGAATAGGGACACACTACAACAATCCTAGCTTTGGTTATGGTGGATATTGTTTACCAAAAGATACAAAACAACTAAGAGCAAATTATGCTGATGTGCCTTGTAATCTAATCAGTGCTATTGTTGAAGCAAACAGCACAAGAAAAGATTTTATTGCGGATTCTATTATCAAAAAGTTATCTACAAGTGTTTCTACATCTGCTGATAAGGTAGTTGGAGTTTATCGTCTTGTGATGAAAGAGGATAGTGATAATTTTAGATCAAGTGCAATACAAGGTATTATGAAGCGAATAAAAGCTAAAGGTGTAGAGGTTGTAGTATATGAACCAGCTTTACAAGAGGATAATTTTTTTGGTTCAAAAGTGATAAAAGATCTTGACCAATTCAAAAAAATAAGTGATGTTATAGTAGCAAATAGATTACATTCAGATATTTTAGATGTCAAAGATAAAGTCTATACTAGAGATATTTTCAATAGTGATAGTTAGGGGTAAAAATGTTAGATCTAAACAATATAGCAAAAGAAGTTTTTGAAATAGAATCAAAAGAGATTGCAAATCTATCATCTTTGCTTACAGATGATTTTAAAAATGCAGTCAATGAAATAGTTCAATGTAGTGGTAAATTTATCATCTGTGGTATGGGAAAATCAGGGCTTATTGGTAAAAAAATAGCTGCAACACTTGCAAGCACTGGAACACCTAGTTTTTTTCTACATCCAGGAGAGGCTTATCATGGTGATCTTGGTATGATAGAAAAAAACGATATTATCCTTTTGATCTCAAACTCTGGAGAAACTGATGAAGTTTTGAAAATCATCCCATTTTTACAAACACAAGGTAATATCACTATCTCTATGAGTGGAAATCCATCATCAACATTGGCACAAAATACAACATACCATCTAAATATAGCTGTCCAAAAAGAGGCATGTCCTTTACAACTTGCACCTACAAGTTCTACAACAGCAACATTGGTAATGGGTGATGCAATCGCTGTAGCCTTGATGAAATTAAGAGATTTTAAAGATGAAAATTTTGCAAAATTCCATCCAGGTGGAAGTTTGGGAAGAAGACTTTTAACAAAAGTTGAAAATGTGATGAAAAAAGAAAATTTACCTATTTGTGATGAAAATACCAATATTAAACATATCATATCAACTATCACTGATGGAAAATCTGGTTTAGTTGTGATTATGGATGACAATAAAATAAAAGGAATTATTACAGATGGAGATATAAGACGAGCTATGGAAACTAAAGAGAATAATTTTTTTAGTTTAATAGCAAAAGATCTGATGAGTAAAAATCCAAAAACAATATCAAAAGATGCTAAACTTACTACAGCTAGTGATATTATGAGTGAAAACAAAATCAATTCACTTTTAGTAGTAGATGAAAATGATATCTTCATAGGTATCGTTCAAATGTATGATTTAGGAATATAAAGGAAATAAAATGAAAAGTGAAGAATTATACAAAAAATTAAAAGAGAAAAAGTTTATCCTAAGTGGTCCGTGTGTTATAGAGAGTGAATCTATGGTAATGCACCTAGCAGAAAATATCAAAAAAATCACAGAAGAATTAGATTTCACATATATATTTAAAGCTAGTTTTGATAAAGCAAACAGAACTTCACTATCTAGTTATAGAGGACCAGGACTACAAGAGGGTCTTAGAATATTAGAAAGAGTAAAAAAAGAATTTAATCTTCCACTTACAACTGATATTCACGAAAGTTCTCAAGCACCAGCTTTAGCGGATATAATTGATATTATTCAAATACCAGCTTTTTTATGTAGGCAAACAGATTTACTAATAGCCACAGCCAAAACTAATCGAATTGTCAATATTAAAAAAGCACAATTTTTAGATGGTAAAGATATGATTCATCCACTAACAAAAGTAAAAGAGAGTGGAAATGATAAAATAATGCTAACTGAAAGAGGTAGTATGTTTGGTCTTGGCAACTTAGTAGTGGATTTTAGACAAATTATAGATATGAAAGAGTTCGGTTATCCTGTGATTATGGATGTAACACACTCTACTCAAAAACCATCTGCACTAGGTGGTAAAAGTGGAGGGGATAGAAAATATGCTCCATATATGGCAAAACTTGCCAATGCTGTTGGTGTAGATGGCTTTTTCTTTGAGGTTCATGAAAACCCTGAAGAGGCACTTAGTGATGGGCCAAATATGATATATCTAAAAGATTTCAAAGATATACTTAAATCTATAAGATAAGGTTTTAAAAATAGTGGATTATTTTTTTTATTTACTATACAAGGGCTTTAAGTTTGTAGTGTTAGCTTTGCCTACTAAACTTATAAGATACTTCCTTGATATTGTTGTAAATATAGTATATTTAGTAGATATAAAACATAAAAAAATTGCAAAAGCAAATCTTGATTTTGTATATGAGAATACAATAGATGAAAAAAGAAAATATGAGATTATAAAAAACTCATACAAAAATCTAGTATATAATCTATATGAATTCATAGAAAATCCAACTTTAGATCTTGAAAAAATAGAGCAAAAAATAACAGTTCAAAATGAAGATATTATTCTAAATGCTATTAAACAAGATAGAAAAATAATCCTAATCTCTTCACACTATGGCAACTGGGAATATATTACATCATTTATATCATTAAAATACAAACCAACCACTATGGTTGGAAGAAAACTTGAAAACAAATATCTCAATGATGAGATGGAACAAAATAGGATCAAACACAACTCTGAGATGTTACCTAAAAAAGGTAGCGCAAAAGGCTTGGTTAAAGCTTTAAAATCTGGAAGAATAATAGGCTTAGCGATCGATCAACATATCAATAGCAAAAATGGAGTTTTAGGGTATTTCTTAAAAAAACAGACTTACCTTATAGATTCTACTGCTAGATTAGCGGTGCAAACCAATGCTCTAATAATCCCAGTAGCATTTATCAAAGATGATTTTAGACAATACACAGTCAAATTTGAAAATCCTATAGACCCACAAGATTTTACAGGATCAAAAGATGAAAAAATATCTCAAATATTGCAGTTGCAATTTGATATATTAACCAAACAAATATTTGACAAACCAGATGATTGGTTTTGGCAACATAGAAGATTTAAGGCGATAAACAATGAAATCTATAACTAAAACAGATACAAAAACAATTTTTATACATTTTCCACCTTCATTTGAAGATGTGATATTAACAATACCAGCGATTAAAAATCTAACTTATCATTTTGCAGATTGTAAATTGATAATCTCTATAGAGAAACAAACAAAAGTGTTATTTGAAGGATTAAATAATATTATCCAAATAATAGAGTATGACCAAAGTTTAAGAAATTTATCATTTTTTGCACTATACTCTTATGCCAAACAAGTTCAAAGGGTAGATTTTGCTATATCATTTGAAAAATATCTCAAAGCAAACTGGATGTTATCATTTGTAGATAAACTTCAAAAATTTACTTTTGACCCTACTAAATATACCAAACATAAAGCAAAAGAGTATAACAATTTTATCAACAACTCATTTGATACACACTATAAAGTTGATAATCTGAGTTTATTTAAAGAGTATAAACAAACAGAACAAAATCAAACTCCTATAGCAGGTATAAATCTAATAGATTTAAAACAGAACAATTGTATGTTTGAAAGTGATAATATTATACAATTAGTCTTAGCCCTACACAAAACTTATGATATTAAAATATTTATAAATAACTCTAAACTACAAGATGAGCTAAAAGAGAAATTTACCAATATATCAGTGCATAACTATAAATTTATAGATGATAAAGAGTTTGATCCTTTTGTAAATCATTTAGCAAATCTAGATCTTTTTATATCATCTGTATCATATCCATTTTATATAGCTAATTGCTTTAATATAGAAACATTATCTGTATTTTTTGATTCAAACTACAAGCAACTAAGGCATATAAACAATCCAGCTGAGATTATTACAGTAGTAGATCAAGCAAAATGTGCTGATGATATTATTAATAAATACGAAGCAGAGATATTATCAGAATCTATACCAAAGAAAAAACTAAAAAAAGAGTTTTTATACAAATTCAATCTTCCAAAAACAACAAAAATAATCTTATTTAAAGCAAATAACTTTATACAAAATGGAATCTTTGATTTCTTACAAATAGTTCAAAAAATATCTATAGATAACTATCAAGTCGTAATTTGTGGAGATGACAAAAACTTAGATATAGCAAAAAAATCTGCACAAGAGTTGGAGTTAGTAGATAAAATCTTATTTGTAAATAATTTTGCTCTAAAAGCTTGTGATATCTTTATATTACCAACTAAAAATAAAACATTCTCTTTACCTATATATAGTGCTATGTTAAATAAATGTGTAGTTTTTGCTCCACGAACCAATGCAATCGCTCAAATATTAGATACTTTTGCTTTGATGTATGCTCCAAATGATCCAAATACAGCATATAAAATCAATGCAATTTTGCACAGTGATGAGGAGATCAAAAAGATACAAAAACAAAATCGTAAAAAAGCGTTAGAGTTTTAAAGGGATATGATGAAATATATATATTTATTGTCAATTTTTACAATCACAATCTTTGCAAATAGCTTACAAACAAATATTTTTATAAAGTGTGACAAAAATAAAGATCATTTTTTAAATCAAGAAGAATATACAAGGATGTCGCTAAAAAGATTTGCCAAATTTGATCTATCAAAAGATAATCAAGTTGATCCTTATGAGCTAAGCGATACACAACTAGCAAAAATAATGCCACAAATTGCTATACAATGGTTTATCAGAAATGATATTGATGGAAATAAAATAGTTACTCTTGATGAGGCAAAAAATGCTTCAAATAGAAGATTTTATAAATTGGACAAAAATCAAGACAACAAACTAAGTATGCAAGAGTGGGTAGATGGTAAATAAAGTTATCGTATGAGCTACATAAATATATTTTATCTAACAATAGCTATGCTTTTATTTGCAGCAACTCCAGGACCAGGCACATTTGCTATAATCTCAAGATCATTAAAAGATGGATTTTATTATGCTGCTATTATGACTTTTGGTCTTATTGTTGGAGATATTATATATCTAATAATGGCTATTTATGGCTTAAATCTAATAGCTTCTATGATGCAAGAATTTTTTATAATTATAAAATATTTAGGTGGTATATATCTAATATATTTGGGTTATAAAATCTTTACAAGCGAAACAAAACCACAAAACTATCAAAATTTACCATCATCAAAAAAATCAACTTTTTTAAGTGGTTTTTTCATAACAATAAGCAATCCTAAAGTTATCATATTTTATCTTGGATTTTTACCTGCTTTTATAGATTTGCAAACCCTAACAACATTGGACATTTTTATAGTAATATTTATAGTAGCAATATCTTTAGCAATAGTTATGCTAGGTTATTCATATTTGGCACACAACTCAAGAAAATTTTTCCAAAACCAAAACTCAATCTCTACATTAAATAAAACATCAGGTGCTATTATGGCAGGTGCTGGTGGTTTTTTGATACTAAAAAATTAAAATATTATTTATTATATTTTATATAAATTTTTTATAAATCGCTAAAAAAGTATACGATACAACTATAGCTGCAATAGTTCGGACAACTATTACCATAGTAAAATCTGCTCCAAATATCACAAACAGAAGTGTATCTTCAATAATCGCATGGCAAATCATAAGAAAAGTTCCTATAAAAAATAGATCATCTTTACTGATCGTACCATTTTTTGCCTCTTGTATCAAAATACCTGCCCCATAAGTGATACCTAAAAATATCCCAACAAGCAATGAAAAACCTTTGCTTACATTTTTACCACTTTGTTTGATAAATTCTCTTGATTTTATAAAATCCATAATAAATATAAGTGTAACAATAAGTGCTATGATTTTTATACTAAGTATTATTGCACTAGAACTAGAACCAATAAGCAATGATGATAAAGAATCATAAGTGGTTTTTGTAAATGTGGTATTGCTTAAACTTGCACTAAAATAACTATCAGGTATAAAAGTAGCTAAAAAAGCTATACTAAATCCACCCAAAAATCGTAAACCATAAGAGTAAATATTTGAAATACCAAGTTTTTTCATAATCACACTTTCAACTACAAGTGAATGACACACACCTAAAAATATAGCTAAAATACTCCATTGAGCAGGAGTTAAATCTAGTGGTGCAGCAAAAGCAACAGCAGCATAAAGGTTTAAAAATATCCCACTAATAATCGCTAGTGATGTTTGAGCTGGAAGTCCTAGCATTGATGTAAAAGGCTCAACTATAAAAGAGATATATGATAGTGTATTGTAGTAGTATAAAATATCTGCTAGAATATAAATAGGTACCACTAGCTTTAAAATTATCCAAGAACTTTGCAATGCAGTTTTTAATGTTTGATTATAATTCAAATTGTTTCCTTATTTGTTATTGGTTTTAAATATTTTAACATTATTTAGTATAGATACTGCAAAAATAGTTAAAATTGTTCCTACTATTGTAGTAATATAAATAGGTTCATCTAAAAATACCCAACTTAAAAATATAGCATTAAATGGCACTAAAAATATAAAACTACTAGCTTCATTTGCTCCTATTTTTGTAATAGCTACAAAATATATAGATGTAGCAAAAGTGGTACTTGCTACTGATATGATTATAAAATTCAACCAAAATATCCAATCAAATGTAAAAATATTTCCACTTTCAAAAGGTGTGATAAAAAATCCAATTATTGTAGTAAATATATATAAATAAAATGTAAATACTATATGATCTATAGATTTTAACTTAGAGTTTGTAATAGTTAAAAATGACCATGCAATAGAAGCATATATAAAATACAGATTTGATATAACCAAAATATCTTCTAATTTAAACGACCAAAGATTAAGTATCGTTGTAACTCCTATTGCACCTAAGATTAAAGCAAAAATATCTTTTTTAAATAATTTTTTACCAAAAAACGATACAAGCAATACAAAAGTAAGTATAGGTGTAAGTGTAGTTACAAAAGCACCTCCAAGACCTGGTGTTCCATATTTTGTACCATCAAAAAAGAAAATAGAATAAACCACCAAAAAAATTGAAGCCAAAAGTGCTAACGATACAGTTTTTAAATCTATTTTAAAAGCTTAACACTTTTGGGATTTTTGAGAAAAATCATTTTTTAAGTGAAGATAGAAAGTTCAAATGCACATACTATGTGCCTGTTAGATATGTATAATAAAAGATTCTCTTTTATTTAATTACTTTTTCCCATTCAAAATTGTTTATATTTTTCTCATTTGAGTCAAACTCAATACCTAAGAGATAAATATCTCTTTTATCATTTAGATATTTTTGAGCATAGTTTTTATCTTTTATCTGCTGTAGTGCAGATGTGCCATCAACTTTGAACTCTAATATATAAATAGCTTGATCCATCTTTATTGTAAGATCAATTCTTCCTTTATTTGTAACATCTTCTCCAACTATATCTAATCCTAAAGATTGTAAATATACATATACAACACTAGCATAAAACCCTTCGTGAGTTTGCATATCATTTTTTGTAAAGTTATTATATGGAATTGAAGCAAAAATAGAAGTTAGAGCATCTTTGAAGTGTTCTAATTGTTTATTTTTAAGTGTGTGATATAGATCTTTTTTTGCAGGTAATTTATCATTAAAAAATCCTGATACTATATATTGAGATAATGATAATTTTACCTCTTTATTTGGTATTTTAAGAAAATATTCTATTGTTCCTATATCCTCATCAATCTCTACTCTATCTATAGTTAAATATCCTGCTTGATAAAGTATCACTTCTAAATCTAAATTTTCAATATCAAAACTATTTAACAGTTTTTTATCTACTTTAATATTGGTTAAACTTGGTAAAAAATAGTTATATTTAGATATAAGTTGCATTAAAAAAGTTGGTGTTCCTGTTTCAAACCAATAATTGTCAAATATAAAATCATTTTTGATAAAAAGCAATATATCAAATGGGTTATAAACATCATCTTTTAAGAAGTTGTATCCATTATACCAAACTTTTAGCTTCTCTAAATCAACTCCATCAAGATATGGTAAGATTGAAGTTTGGATATCTTCTTGAGTATATCCACAAATATTCCCATATCTTTTGTGTAGCGAAATATCTGTAAAATTATTAAACCCTTCAAGCATAGAGGAACAAATAGGTATCTCTCCTGTTGCAAAAGCAAATTTTATATAAGCATCATCAGATTTAGTATTGATATAAATTCCCCATAATAATCTATTAATCTCTTTTGCATTTTTAGTCATAAGATTATCTCTTAAAGGTTTATCCCAATCATCTATAAGAATAACAACACTTTTATTATATTTGTTATAAATGTTTCTTAAAAGCTCTGAAAACATTATAGAAACTAATGATTTTTCTATAATCACATCATGTTCTTTTGCAATATTTAAAAGTTTATTTATGATTATATTTTCAATTTCATTAACATTCAACATTGAAAATTCATCATTTAACATTAATTTTATAACTGGATATTTTTTGCTCCAGTCATATTTGTCTTTTATATATAAACCCTCAAACAACTCTTCTCTTGCTTCATATATACATCTTAAAGTATCAAGAAAAAGAGATTTTCCAAATCTTCTAGGGCGAGAAAGAAAAATATATGTGCTATCTTCTACAACCTCTAGGGCATCTTTAGTCTTATCTATGTAAAGATAATTATCTTCTATAATTCTGCTAAATGTTTGTATTCCAATAGGAAGTTTTTTTTAAATGCATAATTTTTACCTTTAAAATCTCTTTTTCAAATAATTATACTTAATAATAGATAATTACTAACTATCTAACTGCTTTGCCACAAGTTCATTTACAACTTTTGGATTTGCTTTACCATTTGTAGCTTTTAAAACTTGCCCTACAAAAAAACCAAAAAGTTTTTTATTTCCATTTTTATATTTTTGAACATTATCTTGATTTTTTGCAATAACTTCATCTATGATGCTTAATATCACATCTGGATCGCTTATTTGTTTTAATCCCTTATCTTCTACTATTTTTAAAGGATCATCACCAGTTGCTATAATTATTTCAAATACCTCTTTTGCTATTTTTGTTGAGATTGTCTCTTGATCTATTAGTTTTACTAGATTTGCTATATGTTTTGGTGTAAATTTTACATCTTGAATATCATTTTGTTTAAACTGCTTTGCTACATCATTTACCACAAGATTTGCAATATTTACAGCACTATTAAAAATATCTAAAGCCTCTTGAAAAAATGAAGATAGATTTTTATCTCTTGCAAGTATATTAGATACTTCACTATTTAGTTTTAGCTCTTTAGTGTATCTATCAAACAACTTTTGCTCTTGCTCGTTCATAGGCTCTACAGCTCCATCAATTTGCACTTTTTTTTCTGCTGGTTTTCTTCTATTGTTTTGAGTCTCTTTTTTCTTAGCCCAAGAATCTTTTAGGGAAACTATTTTATTAAATACAGGTTTTTCATCTGTATAATCAATAGGCTCTGCATAAAAATATCCCTCTCTTTCAAACTGAAATCTAACATCTGGCTTTTGAGTAATAACTGCTGGTTCAATTAGAGCATCTTTTATGATTTGTAGTGAGTTTTCATTTAGATCTTCTATTCCATTTGGTGCATCTGATTTAAAAAGTCTATCATAAAGTCTTAACTCTACTTGTTTTGCACTACTAGCTTCCACCCATTGAATAGCACTTTTTACTTTTATACCACTTTTATCTTGTCCGCTTTTTGAATCTTTGTGGTATGTAACGATTAACTCAACAATCTCTCCATTTTCATCTTTTATAGCCTCTTTGAAGCTAATAATATAAGCATATTTCAATCTTACACTTTGAGTTGGAGTCAATCTAAAATACCCTTTTGGTGGATTTTGTGAAAAATCAGCAGCATCTATATAGATATGTTTTGAAAATGGCAATTTTCTACTTCCCTCTTTTGGCACATCGTGTGGATAATATGATGCATCTATGCTTTCAGTGCCATCATAATTTTCAATAGTAACTTTCAAAGGTTTGACTACACACATAACTCTTGGCACTTTTGTATTTAGATCATCTCTTATACAAAATTCAAGTTGTGATACATCGACAGTTGAGTTTGCTTTTGCTATTCCTATTTGATCACAAAAGTTTAAAATAGATTCAGGGGTATATCCTCTTCTTCTATATCCTGCGATTGTTGGCATTCGTGGATCATCCCAACCATTTACATATCCACCATCAACTAACTCTAAAAGCTTTCTTTTACTCATAACTGTATAGTTTATATTAAGTCTAGCAAATTCGTGTTGATAAGGTCTAGGAGGTGTTAGTTGTAGTGTATCTAATACCCAATCATAAATATCTCTGTTGTTTTCAAACTCAAGTGTGCAAATAGAGTGAGTAACCCCTTCAATATAATCAGATAAACAATGAGCAAAATCATACATAGGATAGATACACCATTTATCTTTTGCTCTAAAATGGTGAGCATGTCGTATTCTATATAAAAGTGGATCTCTTAGTTTCATATTTGGCGAACTCATATCTATTTTTGCTCTTAAAATATGCTCACCCTCTTTAAACTCTCCATTTTTCATTTTTTCAAATAGCTCTAAGTTCTCTTCTACTGATCTTTGGGCATATTTACTTCTTCGTCCTGCTTGTGTAACAGTTCCTCGATACTCTTTCATAGTTTGTTCATCAAGACTATCTACATAAGCTTTGCCCATTTTTATAAGTTCTATTGCCCACTCATATAGTTTATCAAAATAATCACTTGTAAATCTTACATCCCCATCCCATTTATATCCTAGCCATTGCACTGCATCTTTTAGGGCTTCTACATATTTTGTATCCTCTTTTGTTGGGTTTGTATCGTCCATTCTAAGATTACATTTTCCACCATATTTTTTTGCTATACCAAAGTTTATAAAAATAGACTTAGCATGTCCAATATGTGGAAATCCATTTGGTTCTGGTGGAAATCGTGTAATTATATCTTTGTATTTGCCAGATTGTAAATCATCTTGCACTATTGTTTCTAAAAAATTTTTACTTTTACTCATATATTAAACCTTTGATTTGTAAAACTGTTTAAGAGTTGTATTTTATCTAATTAGTGCTTATAATTCTTATTGATGGAGCAATAACATTGTAAATATAATATGATAAATTTGGATTAGTTACTCAAAAAGCAACCTGCACCATAAGGTTTTTTTGAATAATAATTTTTACCATGTTGCACAATAAGTGCATGAAACTCTTGATAGACTATTAGTAATTGTTGCTTATTTGTGATGATATTTGATAGATTTGATTCTATGAGATTTTTAATATCTTTGTATTTATAACTATTTGGTATAAGCCCCAAAGATAAAAATATCCTTTTTGTATAAGCATCTACTTTATACTGTGTCTGCTTATATCCATAAAGTAGTATAGAATCAGCTGTTTCTTCACCTATACCCAATACCAATAGCAACTCCTCTCTTGTGGGAATTTTGCCATCTAAATCTTCAAAAAATTTAATAAATTCTAAAATATATTTTGCTTTTTGATTATAATATCCAGATGGTCTAATAGCAGTTTTAAACACTTCTATATCAAGATTTACAATAGATTTAGGATCTAATGCATTTAAACTTTTTAGATTTTGAAGAGATTTTTCAACCGATATAAATGTAGTATTTTGTGTCAAGATTGACCCCAGACATACCTCAAATATCTCATTTGAAGTATGTGGATAGCTATAATCAAGTTTGTGGTATTTTTTTGGATGATTAACCAATGGCCACCAGCCTTGAGCACCATACACATCATATAATTTTTGATATATATTATAAATCTTTTTATCCATAGATACTCTTTATTTTTTTTATGATATTATAGCTAAATCAAATCAAACTATGAAATAAAATAATCTAACCCAAATAAATCCATAATATAAAATCTACCATCCAATTCTAAAAAAGTATCA
>CAJXII010000024.1 GCA_913054415.1 uncultured Arcobacter sp. | reverse complement strand
TATATAAAGAACTACACTAAAGCTATGAAATTGTTCATTGTGCAGTGGTCTCATATTATTGTTTTTGTATCAAAAAGAAACAATCTACAATTTACTAGCTTTATTTTTTTAATTTATTTAGAATTATTATCAATATAATGTTAAACTACAAGTTACAATATTAAATCAATAAGGAACAAATATGTCAAAAATAATATGGTCAAAAATAGATGAAGCCCCAGCTTTAGCTACTTATTCACTATTACCAATAGTAAATAAATTTACTCAAGCAGCTGGTGTTGATGTGGAAACATCTGATATTTCATTAGCAGGAAGAGTTTTAGCTGCTATGGGTTTAGCTGAAGATGAATTATCAAAACTAGGTGAATTAGTTCATAAACCTGAAGCAAATATTATCAAACTTCCAAATATATCTGCTTCAATTGGACAATTAAAAGAGTGTATAGCTGAACTTCAAGGTCAAGGTTATGATATTCCAGATTTTCCTGAAAATCCTTCAACTCCTGAAGAGGAAGCTATAAGAGCTAAATATAATCCTTGTTTAGGAAGTGCTGTAAATCCAGTGCTAAGAGAGGGAAATTCAGATAGAAGAGCTGCAAAAGCAGTAAAAAGATTTGCTCAAAATAATCCTCATAGACTAAAAGCATTTAGTGACAATTCTAAAGCTTATGTAGCACATATGGCTGGTGATGGTGATTTTTATGGAAATGAAAAATCAATTACACTTGAAAAAGGTCAAAAAGTTACTATTGCATTAAACGATAAAGAGCTTACTACTATAGATGCACTTGATGGTGAAGTTCTTGATGGAACATTTATGAATGTTCAAAAATTAAGAGCATTTATCAAAAAAACAATAGATGAAGCAAAAGCAAATGATGTATTATGGTCAATCCACTTAAAAGCAACTATGATGAAAATATCAGATCCAATTATGTTTGGTCATGCTTTTGAAGTATTCTTTCAAGAAGTATTTGATAAATATGCTGATACATTTAAAGCACTTGGAGTAAATCCAAATCTTGGTATGAGTGATTTAGAGAAAAAAATAGCTGGACATGAAAAAGAAGCTGAAATTAAAGCAGCATTTCAAGCAGTAGTAGATAGTGATAGTCCAAAAATAGCTATGGTAGATAGTGACAAAGGACAAACAAACTTCAATGCTTCAAATGATGTGATTATCGATGCTTCTATGCCAGTAGTTGTTAGAGAAGGTGGTAAACAATGGGATAGAAATGGTGATGCTGTTGAGTGTGTTGCAGTAATTCCAGATGCTACTTATGGTTTGTTTTACAATGAAATGGTAGCTGATTGTGTAAAAAATGGACAATATAATGTATCAACTATGGGTTCAGTAGCAAATGTTGGACTTATGGCACAAAAAGCTGAAGAGTATGGTTCACATCCTACTACATTTGAATTAGCTGAAGATGGAAAAGTAACTGTAACTACTGAAGATGGAACTGAACTTATGAGTTTTGATTGCCAAAAAGGTGATATTTGGAGAATGAGTAGAGCAAAAGATATTCCTATTAAAGATTGGATTAGACTTGCGGTTGAAAGAGGTCAAATTGAGAAAGTTCCTGTAATTTTTTGGTTAGATGAAAATAGGGCTCACGATGCACAAATGATTGCTAAAGTAAATAAATATCTTCCAGAGTTTAATACAGATGGGCTTGATATTCAAATTATGGAGATTGCAGAAGCTACTAGATTTACAAATGCAAGAGTTAGACAAGGGCTAAATACTATTGCAGTAACTGGAAATGTTTTAAGAGATTACTTAACAGATATGTATCCAATCTTGGAACTAGGAACAAGTGCTAAAATGCTTTCAATAGTTCCATTACTTGCTGGTGGTGGATTATATGAAACAGGTGCTGGTGGATCTGCTCCTAAACATGTTGATCAATTCTTAAAAGAGGGGCATTTAAGATGGGATAGTTTAGGTGAGTTCTTAGCACTTGCTGAATCACTTAGATTTTTAGCTAGAAAACACAACTCTGATGAGCTTGAAGCAGTTACAGCTGCACTAGATATTGCAAATGATGGATACTTGGACAATAATAAAGCTCCAAGTAGAAAATGTTGTGAGCCAGATAATAAAGCATCTCACTTCTTTGTAGCACAATACTGGGCAGATGCACTTGCTAATCAAGATAAAGTTCCAGCATTGGCACAAAAATTTGCACCAGTTGCAAAAGCTTTAAAAGAAAATGAAGCTAAAATTTTAGAAGAATTATTAGCAGTTGAAGGTAAACCTGCTGATATTGGTGGATACTACCATCCAGATGATAGTAAAGCCCAAGCTGTTATGCGACCATCTGCTACACTAAATGAGATTATTGATAATATCTAATCTATTAATTTATAAAAAGTATTAAGTATTTTTACTTAATACTTTTTTATTTAATCAACCAAATAAGAAGTGTTAATTTTTAGATGTAATATGGCATTTAATACTTAGCACTTAATATTTTTCATTATAAAGGAAAAAAATGGCAAAAGGTAAAAAGGTAACTATTATAGGAACTGGAAATTTTGGTTCAACAGTTGCATTTATTTTAGCAATGAATGGCTCATGTCATGAAGTTGTTTTAAGAGGAAGAAGTATAGATGTTGCAAAAGGTAAAGCTTTAGATATGTCTCAAGCTGCAAATGCAGCAAGAAAACACACTATTGTTCGAGCGGCTAAAAATGCTGAGGATATAGCAGATAGTGATATTGTTATAATAACGGCAGGAACACCTAGAACACCTGGTATGAATAGAGATGATCTACTTCTAAAAAATGCAAAAATTGTAAAAAATTATTCTTTAGAGATTAAAAAATATGCTCCAGAAGCTATAGTTGTAGTAGTAAGTAACCCGCTTGATGCTATGACCTATGTAGCTCTAAAAACTACAGAATTTCCAAAAGAGAGAGTTTTAGGTATGGCTGGTATATTAGATGCTGCTAGAATGGCACATTTTATATATGAAAAGCTTGAATATGGAGCAGGACAAATTAGAGCTACAGTTATGGGAGGACATGGGGATACTATGGTTCCACTTCCAAAATTTACAACTGTTGCTGGAGTGCCTATTGAGGATCTTTTAGACTCTGAAGAGATTGGTGAAATTGTAAGAAAAACTAAAAATGGTGGGGCTCAAATTGTCAATCTTCTAGGTGATGGTAGTGCGTATTATGCACCTGCAAAATCAACTACTGTTATGGTAGATGCAATATTGCAAGATAGCCGACAAATACATTCATGTGCGGTTATGTTAAATGGTGAATATGGGTATAATAATATTATCACTGGTGTTCCAGCTATGATTGGAGCTGCTGGAGTTGAAAAAGTAATAGAGATGACTCTAAAACCACTACAAAAAGAGAAGTTTAAAAAATCAGTTGAATCTGTCCAAGAACTTATAAATAAGTTATATCAATTAAATTTTTTTAAAGAAGATGTAAGCGATGAAAAGTAAAAAAGTAGGAATAATTGGTGTTGGAGCAGTAGGAGCTACTGCTGCTTACACATTAAGTATGATGGGAACTTGTCATGAGATTATTTTATTTGATATAGTTCCAGGTGTAGCAAAAGGAAAAGCTATAGATATAGCTCAAGCTTCATATTATGCACCTCAAGGAACAATAGTAAATGCTGTTGAAAATTTAGAGGATGTTAAAGATTGTGATATAGTTGTAATAACTGCTGGTGTGCCACGAAAAGATGGTATGACAAGAGAAGATTTGCTTTTAATAAATGCAAAAATTATCAAAGATGTAACTACAACTATTATGCAAAACTCACCTGAAACAATTATCATATCTGTATCAAATCCTTTAGATGTGATGACCTATGTGATAAGTCAAATTACAAAATGGGATAGAAATAGAATAATAGGTATGGCTGGAGCTTTAGATGGTGCAAGAATGGCATATCAAATTCAGAAAAAAACGGGATATAGTGCAAGGCAAACAGGAAGTTTAGTAATAGGTGATCATGGGGAAAATATGATTCCTTTACCACAAAAAGTATCTGTTGGTGATATCCCTTTAGTCGATTTAATATCAAAAGAGGATATGTTAGATATAATAGACAAAACCAAAAATGGTGGAGCTCAAATAGTTAAAGAGCTAGGAACAAGTGGATATTATGCTCCAGGAAGAGCAATAGCACATATGGTTGAGGCTATATTAAATGATAGTAAAACAATAGTTGCTTCATCAACTATACTTGATGGTGAGTATGGTTATAAAGATGTTTGTGTAGGTGTTCCTGTTGTGTTGGGTGCAAATGGAGTTGAACAGATAATTGAGTTAAATTTAGACGATGAACTTAAAACAAAATTTGATCAATCTGTCAAATCTATACAAGATGGAATAAATATCTTAAAAGATAATAAATTTTTATAAAATAAGGAGTAGTAAATGAGAGAAATTAAATATGAAGATGTAGTTACGGCTATAAAAAATGTGATAGTTCATTGTGGAACTGTTTTACCAGATGATGCTTACAAAGCTATCAAAGATGCTTATGACAATGAGAAATCTCCTGTTGCAAAAGAGGTATTGGCACAACTATTAGAAAATGCCGATATTGCAAAAGATGAGAAAAGACCACTTTGTCAAGATACAGGACTTGCAGTATTTTTTGTAAAAGTTGGAGCAGATTGTAAAATAGTAGGTGGTCTTTTAAAAGATGCTATCAACGAAGGGACTGAACAAGGTTATCAAGCAGCATATCTTAGAGCTTCTACTTGTGAGCCATTTAGTAGAGCAAACTTAAAAGATAGTGTTGGATATAACTTACCTGCAATTATTCACTTTGATATAGTTGAAGGTGATAAAATAGATATCGAATATGCTGCTAAAGGTGGTGGTAGTGAAAATGTTAGTCGTGCTACAGTATTTCCTCCAGCTGCAGGAAAAGCAGGTATTATTGAGTATGTAAAACAAGTAATAAGTGATGCTGGTGGAAATCCATGTCCTCCACTTACAGTTGGAGTTGGTATTGGTGGAACATTTGAAAAAGCGGTGATCTCATCTAAACATGCACTTTTTAGATCTATTGGTAGTGTAAATGAAGATGAAGAGATGGCACAAATGGAAGCACAAATCAAAGATGAGCTAAATAAATTAGGAATTGGTGCTATGGGTATGGGTGGAACTGAAACAGTTTTAGCAGTTCATATAGAATCTAATCCATGTCATATCGCTTCGTTGCCAGTATCGGTAAATGTTCAATGTCACAGTAGCAGACATGCACATATAACTATATAATTTAAAGGGATAACAATGAGTAAAACTTATAATTTAACAACACCTCTTACACAAGAGCAAACAAGAGAATTAAAAGCAGGAGATATTGTATATCTAAACGGAACAATCTACACTGCAAGAGATGCTGCACATAAAAAATTGGTTGATCTAATAGAAGCAGGAGAAGAGTTACCTTTTGATCTAGAAGGTTCAGTGATCTATTTTGTAGGACCAACACCTCCAAAACCAGGAGATCCAATAGGAAGTGCAGGGCCAACAACATCTTATAGAATGGATAGTTATAGTCCTACTATGCTTAAACATGGTAGCTTAGGTATGATAGGTAAAGGTAAAAGATCACAAGAGGTAAAAGATGCTTGTAAAGAGTATGGTGGTATTTATTTTGGTGCTACAGGTGGTGCTGGAGCATTGTTAGGTAAAAAAATAACAAGTGCAGAAGTGATAGCTTACCCAGAATTAGGACCAGAAGCTGTTAGAAAAATAACAGTAAAAGATTTTCCTGTAACTGTAATCAATGATACTTATGGTAACGACTTATACCAAATGGGTAGAGAGCAATACGAAGTAAAATAATCTAATTTAATAAAAATAGGTTTTCCTATTTTTATTATTATATCAATAACTCTTAATTACTCTTTATAGATAGTAACTAATTAATATACTCTATAATATACAATATAACTTTTAGGAATAATACTACTTCTATTTGGTATAATCAAATTTACATTTTAAAATCAAGGATATTTAGTGAAAAAAATACTTTTTTCGTATAAGATGATGTTATTTTTGTTCTTTTTATTAGCAGCAGGTGCAGCTGTTGGAACATTTATAGAAAATGATTACGGAACTCAAACAGCAAGAGTTTTAGTATATAACAATATTTGGTATGAGATCACTATGTCTTTGTCAATAATCAATCTAATAGGTATTATGGTTCGACATAAGATGTGGAAAAATAGTGCAAAATTTATATTTCATGCATCTTTTGTGATGATACTTTTGGGTGCTGCACTTACTAGATATGTAGGATTTGAAGGTATTATGCATATAAGAGAAGGGCAAACTACTAATAAAATGATCTCACTAGAGCCTTATCTTCAAGTAACTATTATAGACAATGGTCAAATTTATTATAAAGAGTATCAAAAAAACTTTAGTGCAATAGGATCTAACAACTACAACTATACTATAAAATTTGATGGCAAATCTTTAAATATCAGTTCAAATAGCTATATACATTCAAAAAAAGGTAATGCCGAAATGAGTATAGTAAATGCTAATGTTACATATAATGGGGTAACAAAAGTTGTAAAACTTATTGGGCAAAGAGGTATGAAAGGTGTAGGTAGTCAAATCAATTTTGGTAAACTAAAAGTTTATATGGAATATGGATCAAAATCTTTAACATTGCCTTTTGAGATTAAATTAAGAGATTTCCAACTTGAGCGTTATCCAGGAAGTATGGCACCATCTTCGTATGCTAGTGAAGTTACTCTAATAGATAAAGCAAATCATAAAAAATTTGATTTTAGAATATATATGAATCATATCTTAAAATATGGCACTTATAGGTTTTATCAAAGCTCTTATGATCAAGATGAAAAAGGAACTATATTGTCTGTAAATAATGATCCAGGAAAATGGCCAACATATATAGGGTATCTGATGTTAGCAATAGGACTTTTGATGAATATGTTTGATAAAAAATCAAGATTTATGAAATTAACTAGATATATAAAACAATATAACTCATTAATATTAGTAGCTTTATTTTCTATATTTATAAATACAAATCTAAATGCACAAACAAATATCAATAGTACTGTTGATTATCTTAATAGTTATAAAAAAGATTCTTTACAAACTGCTATAAAATTTAGCAAACTTGTCAATCAAGGTGGTATGGGAAGGATGCAACCTCTTGATAGTTTGGATATAAATATTCTACATAAACTAAGTAGAAAAAGCTCATTGATGGGTATGAATGCCAATCAAGTTGTTATGGGAATGTTAGCTCGTCCAACTATCTGGAGAGATGTAAAAATGATATCTATTAGAACACCTAAATTAAAAAAACTTTTAGGTATATCAAAAGATAGAAAACTTATAGCTTTTTCAGAAGCTTTTAAAGGGGATCAATATCTTTTGAAAAAATATGTAGAAAAAGCTAATGCAACCCCACCAAACAAAAGAGGAACTTTTGAAAACGATCTAATCAAAGTAGATGAAAGACTAAATATAGCTTATATGGTGTATTATGGAGATATATTTAAAATATTCCCAAAAGTTAATGATCCATCTCATAAATGGTATAATCCATTGGAAGCTATTCAAACATTTCCAAAACAACAAAAAGAGTATGTTCAAACTATGATAGGTGGTCTTATAGATAGTTTAGCACATTCAGATTATCAAAAAGCTAATAAAGCTATAGATTTAATATCGTTATACCAAAGAAAAATTGGTGCTAATATTATCCCTTCACAAAGTAAGATAGATAATGAGATATTGTTTAACAAATTGGATATTTTTCCAAAAATTACACTAGCTTATGTATTGCTTGGTTTGATTATGTTTTTTGTAGCATTTTTAACTGTATTTAATAAAAATTTTCAATCAAACAAGATCAATACAGTATTTTTTATAATACTTGCACTATTATTTGCTGCTCAGACTTTTGGTATGGGTATGAGATGGTATATAAGTGGGCATGCTCCTTGGAGTAATACTTATGAGTCATTAGTTTATATTGCATGGAGCACAATGTTTGCTGGTATTATTTTCTTTAGAAAATCATTAATGGCACTAAGTGCTACTGTTGTGATGGCTGGTATTTTTATGTTCACAGCACATTTAAGCGGGATAGATCCACAGATCACAAATCTTGTGCCTGTGTTGAAATCTTATTGGCTTACTATTCATGTATCTATTATCACTGGTAGTTATGGATTTTTAGGACTTGGTGCTATGCTTGGATTTATGTCTATGTTACTTTTTATATTTAGAGATCCAAACAAACCAAATATAGATAAGACTATAAATCAAATTACTGCTATAAATGAAGCAGCTTTAATTATAGGTATTGCTATGCTTGTAGTTGGAAACTTCATAGGTGGAGTTTGGGCAAATGAATCTTGGGGAAGATATTGGGGATGGGATCCAAAAGAGACATGGGCTTGGGTATCTATTATTGTATATGCTTTTGTGATACATTTAAGATTGGTGCCAAAATGGAACACACCTTTTATACTATCTGCTACATCAACAGTTGCATTTTTTAGTATATTGATGACATATTTTGGAGTGAATTTTTATCTAAGTGGTATGCACTCTTATGCTACAGGAGATCCTGTGCCAATTCCTATGTGGGTATATATCTCAACATCAACAGTATTTATAGTGATCGCTTTAGCAAGTAGAAAAAGGAATCTAGCTAAACTAAAAGTTTAATTATGAGAATAATAGAACTTTTTAAAACCATTACATCAATTCCAAGATGTAGTGGAACTCATCAACCTTTTATAGAGTTTATTCAACAATTTTCTTCACAATATAATTATATTTGCACAGTAGATTTGGCAAATAATATTTTATGCCATAAAGAGAATACTCAAGCAACTTTATGTTTGCAATCACATTATGATATAGTTTGTTTAGAAGATGGAAAAATCCCTATAATTATAGAAGATGATGGATATCTAAAAGCAAAAGATTCTACACTTGGAGCTGATAATGGTATAGGGTGTGCCTATATGTTGGCTATGATGCAAGATGGTTATGATTGTGAATTTTTATTTACTTGTGATGAGGAGATAGGTTTAATAGGGGCAAACAATATTAACTTGTCACTTCATTCATCATATATGTTAAATCTTGATAGTGAAGAAGAGGGCTCAATATGTATAGGTTGTGCTGGTGGTATAGATATATTTGCTACAAATAATAATTCGCAACTAATACCAAATAATCAAAAAGATCTATACGAAATAGTAGTAGATAATCTTGATGGTGGGCATAGTGGAGTTGATATAGACAAAAATATACCAAATGCTATAAAATTATTGGCTCAAACTATAAAAGAGTATGATGTTGATATACTAGATATAAATGGTGGTCAAAGGATAAACTCTATACCAAAAAGTGCTAAGGCAATTATAGCTTCTAGTAATCCTATAGCAACAACAAATCCTAATATTACAATATCTAAAATCGATACTAAAACTCAACACTACAAAAAACTAGATCCAAAGATTTTAGATTTTTTATATATATTTTCAAATGGTGTTCGTGGATATGACAATGAACTAAATGTAGTTTTAAGCTCTATCAATCTAGCTATAATATCTACAAATTATGATGCAGTAAAAATTGAATTAAGTGCTAGAAGTATGGATAATGATGAGCTACAAATATTAACAAAAGAGACTACTGTATTGTTAGATTATTTTGGTTTTGAAGTAACTACAAGTGGAAAATATCCAGCTTGGAAACCTATGCATAATGATTTTACGACAAAAGTTTTAGATATATATAAAAAACATAATCCATCTGTAAAACTAGAAGCTATACATGCTGGGCTAGAGTGTGCTATTTTTAAAGATAAATATCCTAATATTCAAATATGTTCAATAGGTCCAAATATATATTTTCCGCACTCAAATAATGAAAAGTGTGAGATAAGTTCTATAGATAATATATATAAAATAATCCAAGATATAGCAAATGCAGTTTAACGGTTTTACCAAAAAAACAATAGAGTTTTTAAAAGATCTTAAAAACAACAATACAAAAGTTTGGTTTGAAGATCATAGATATATATGGGAAAATGAGATAAGAAAACCAACAGAGGCTTTTGTATGTGAGATGGGTGAAACTTTGCAAATTATAGATCCAAATATTAACTTTGAACCAAAAGTTGGTAAAAGTTTATTTAAGATATATGCTGATGTAAGATTTCGCAAAGATAAAACACCCATAAAAAGTAAAATAGGTATGATATTTTATAAAGGCAATACCCATAGGATGCAAAGTAGTAGCTTTTATTTGCATTTTGATAAAGATCAATATTTTATAGCAACAGGTATTAGAAACTTTAAACCTGAACTTTTAGCTACATATAGAGAGTATATCAAAAACGAAACAAAAAGAGTGCAACTACATCATATTTTAGAGGATATTAAATCAAAAGGATATAATATAGTTGAGCCTAAATATAAAAGATTGCCAAAAGGATTTGACAAAGATGATAAATATATTTATCTAGCTCTGTATGGTGCTATGTATGGTTATCAAACTTTTGATATTGATGATGCCTTTTTTAGTTTTGATTTAGCTACTAGATCATTTCAGATATATGATAATATGAAAGAGTTGTATTTTTGGCTTTATGATATGACTATTTCAGCAAAAAAATAATCTAAATTTTAAAAATCTTTTTTCAAGACTTGACAAAGATAGACTAAAGTGCTATAATTTCATTAGCACTTAAATACTTAGAGTGCTAAATAATAAAAAAGGATTTTAAAATGAGTAATAATATTTTTGAAAAATTAACAAACCAAATGAGTGAAACAATAGAGTCAGGACTAAGTCTTGCTCTTCATAATAAAAATAGTGAAGTTGAAGTTATTCATCTTTTGTGGGGACTTTTGACAAATACAAATAGTGTCTTAAATCAATTATTAAACAAAATGAATTTGGATAAAACAGCTATAGAACTTGAAGCAAAAAGTATAGCCAATAAACTTCCTACATCATCAACAGTATCAAAAGAGAATATAAAAATAAGTAGAAATGTAGTTGATAGTCTAAATAATGCAAGTGGATTGATGGCAAGTATGGGAGATAGCTTTTTAGCAGTAGATACTTGGATAATAGCAAATCTACAAACAAAAGTATTTAAAGATGTCCTAGGTAAATATGTAGATCTAAGTGAAGTTAAAAAAGAGCTAGAGATTATAAGAGGTGGAGCAAAAGTTGATTCACAAACAGCTGATGATAATCTTGAAGCTTTAGAAAAATATGGAATTGATCTAAATAAACAAGCACTTGATGGCAAACTTGATCCTGTAATTGGAAGAGATGAACAACTTACAAGAATGATGCAAATTTTAATAAGAAAAACAAAAAACAATCCAATTTTACTAGGGGAACCTGGAACTGGTAAAACTGCTATTGCTGAAGGGTTAGCTCAAAGAATTGTAAATCATGATGTTCCTACAAGCTTACAAAATAAAAAAGTTGTAGCTTTAGATATGAGTGCCTTAATAGCTGGTGCAAAATATAGAGGTGAGTTTGAAGATAGATTAAAAGCAGTAATCAAAGAGGTGCAAAAAGCTGGAAATATTATATTGTTTATTGATGAGATCCATACAATCATAGGAGCAGGTGCATCTGAAGGAAGTATGGATGCTGCAAATATTTTAAAACCAGCACTTGCAAGGGGTGAACTTCACACAATAGGAGCAACAACACTTAAAGAGTATAGAAAATATTTTGAAAAAGATGCAGCTATGCAAAGAAGATTTCAACCAATCAATGTAGATGAACCAAGTGTCAATGAAGCTTTACAAATTTTGCGAGGAATTAAAGAGAAACTTGAAACTCATCACAATGTAACTATAAATGATAGTGCATTAGTAAGTGCTGCAAAACTAAGTCATAGATATATTACAGATAGATTTTTGCCAGATAAAGCAATAGATCTAATAGATGAAGCAGCCGCTGAACTTAAGATGCAAATAGAATCAGAGCCTACAGTTTTAAGTAAGATCAAAAGAGAGATATCTGCTTTAGAGGTGGAAAAAGAAGCCCTTAAAATGGAAAAATCAACTATTGCTACAAAACTTGGACTAAAAAAAGTTACAAGTGATAGACTAGATGAGATTGAAAAAGAGTTAAGCGATCTAAACGAAAAGAAAAGAAATCTAGAATCACAATTTGAGAATGAAAAAGCAACATTCAATGCAATATCTGAGATTAAGATACAAATTGATGAGCTAAAAACAAAAGCACAAAGAGCAAAAAAAGAGAGCAGATTTGAAGAAGCTGCAAAAATAGAGTATGGTGAGATCCCTGCACTTGAAGAGAAGATCAAAGAAAATGAAGAAAAATGGGCTAAAATGCAAGAAAATGGCACATTACTCAAAAACTATGTAGATGAGGATAGTATCGCTTCTATTGTAAGTAGATGGACTGGTATTCCTGTAAATAAGATGCTAACAAGTGAAAAACAAAGAATTTTAGAGGTTGAAAATGTTCTAAAACAAGATGTAATTGGTCAAGATGAAGCACTAAAAGCAATTAGCCGTGCAATCAAACGAAATAAAGCAGGACTTAGTGATGATAGCAGACCAATAGGAAGCTTTATGTTTTTAGGGCCTACTGGTGTTGGTAAAACTGAATCAGCTAAGACATTGGCAAAATTTTTATTTGATGATGAAAAAGCATTGATTAGATTTGATATGAGTGAATATATGGAGAAAGTATCAGTTACAAGACTTACAGGTGCAGCTCCTGGATATGTAGGATATGAAGAGGGTGGTCAGCTAACAGAAGCGGTGCGAAGAAAACCTTATAGTGTAATACTTTTTGATGAGATAGAAAAAGCACATCCAGATGTGTTTAATGTCCTATTGCAAGTGCTTGATGATGGAAGATTAACAGATAACAAAGGTGTAACAGTTGATTTTAAAAATACTATTATTATCCTTACATCAAATATTGGAAGTAGTAAAATTATATCTATTGATGATAAAGATAAAAGAAAAGAGGAAGTTTTAAATGAGTTAAAAACTAGATTTAAACCAGAGTTTTTAAATAGACTTGATGATATTGTTATATTTGAACAACTAAATATTGAAGCTATTACAAAAATAGTAGATATTATGTTTGAAGATATCGCTAAAAAAGTTGAAGCAAAAGGGATAACTCTAAGTATAACTAACGAAGCAAAACAATATATAGCAGATGCTGGATTTGATCCTGTGTATGGAGCAAGACCTCTTAAAAGAGCTTTATATGAGATAGTAGAAGATACTTTAGCTGATATGATTTTAGAAGATAAAATAGGTGAAAATAGTATTGTTAAGTTTGATCTTAAAAACAATGAGATAGTAGTAGATGTCAAATAAATATTAATATATTGTT
>CAJXII010000023.1 GCA_913054415.1 uncultured Arcobacter sp. | reverse complement strand
AGATACATCTGTATTAGATCTAAAACAGTTACATAAAATTATCAATACCTATACAGAGATACCAATATTTATATCTAATTTAGATACTTCAATCAACCAAAGTGATCTTTTAATTTTTGATTATTTAGATATTGATAATCAACCAGCTTTATCATTAAATAAAATCAAATTTTGTTATAAATTGTGGGAAAAAGAGATAGCTCATGAGAATAAAATTCAAGCTATGCTTTATATTGATGGATTGACTAAATTTCCAAATAGAGCCAAGCTAATAAAAGATCTTCAAGATGATAAGATAGATATTGTCTCTTTAGCTATTTTTGATATTAAATCATTTAAAGAGATAAATGATTTTTTTGGACATAAAGTTGGGGATAGTATATTAAAAAAAGTGGCACAAATTATTGTTAATGTAATAAATCCTTATGATGAGGTAAATTTATACAAGTTTCCATCAGATACATACTGTATCACAAATAGTGGTATTTCAAATAAGAAATTTAAAGAAATAACACAAACTATAATTAACAATATTGATCAAAAAGTTTTTCATGAAGATCAACATGAAATTGATGTAAGAGTAGCAGCAGGTATTACATTTTCAACTAAAAACAATAAGCTAGTAACTGCTGATCTTGCTTTACAAGCTGCAAAAAGAGATCATAAAGATTTGATTGTTTTCTATGATGAACTTGATAATTTACAAGAGTATCAAAATAATATGCTTTGGACCAAAAAATTAAAAAATGCTTTGGAAAAAGATAATATTGTAGTATATTTTCAACCTTTAGTAAATAATAAAACTATGAAAGTTGATAAATATGAGTGTCTAGTAAGGATGATAGATGAGGATAAAATCATATCTCCATTTTTCTTTTTAGAGGTATCAAAAAAAGCAAATCAATACTCTAAGATTACAAAAATTGTTATAGAAAAATCATTCAAAGAGTTTCAAAATCTACCGTTTGAATTTTCAGTAAATGTATCTTATGAGGATATAGAAGATAAAGATTTTATGAAATTTGTCAAGGAAAAACTTGCAACTTATGGTGTAGCTAAAAAAGTTGTATGGGAGATTTTAGAAGATGAAGGGATCAAAAACTATGATGTTCTTCAAGAATTTACTTCAGAAGTAAAAGCTTTAGGATGTAAAGTTGCTATTGATGATTTTGGAAGTGGTTACTCAAATTTTGAGCATCTTTTAAAGATGAATGTTGATTATTTAAAAATTGATGCTTCACTTGTAAAAAATATAGCAACTGATCAAAATAGTTATGAAATAGTAAAAACTATTATGGAGTTTGCAAAAAGTTTAGATCTTCAAACTATAGCTGAATATGTTGAAAATGAAGAGATATTTAAGTTAGTAAAAAGCTTAGGTGCTACATATTCACAAGGGTATTATTTCTCAGCTCCTTTGGAAAAACCAAAAGTTTATCATTTTTAATCATATTTTATGTGTGGTATAGTAGGGGTTAATTTTCATCCTAAAGTTGATTTTGCAGATATTGTAAAAATATTATCTCATCGTGGTCCAGATTTTAGTGGTATTAAAAAAATAGATAATAACTATTTTGGTCATACAAGATTAAGTATAATTGATCTTAATAGTGAAGCAAACCAACCTATGGTATTTGATAATATTGTTCTTAGCTTCAATGGAGAGATATACAACTATAAAAATCTTATTAAAACAGAAAATCTAATTTGTCAAACTTCTAGTGATAGTGAAGTGATAATTAGGCTTTATCAAAAATATCAATATGAGTTTTTAGATAAATTAAATGGTGCTTTTAGTTTTTGCTTATATGATATTAAACAAGATATATTTTTTTGTGCAAGAGATAGATATGGTAAAAAACCATTTTATTATTTTGCTAAGGATAATAAATTTATATTTTCAAGTATGATCAAGCCTATTATTGAGATATTAGGATATATTCCAAAACTAAATAAAATTGCATTAAGTCAATATTTGCAATTTTTTACACCACTTACACCAAATACATTTTATCAAGATATTTTAAAACTAGACAAGAGTAGTTTTTTGATATATCAAAATGGAAAACTTCAAATCAAAAAATATTATAAAATTAAAAAATATAAAAAAATATCTGATGAAACAACCGCACTTCAATCAATAGAAAAAGTTTTGGAAGATTCTATAAATAGTCGTTTAGTAAGTGATGTTGAGGTGGGATCACTTTTAAGTGGTGGAATAGATAGTAGTTTAATATCATCTTTATATACAAAAATAAGTGGTCATAATATCAAAACATTTAGTGTAGGGTATGAAGATTATCTAAAATATAGTGAATTGTCTTATGCTAATATTGTAGCAAAAGATATAAAAAGTGAGCATTATCCTTTGGTAATTAATCAAAAAGATTTTATAGATTCACTACATAGTGTATTGCAAAATCTTGAAGAACCACATGCTGATCCAGCATCAATACCATTGTTTTTACTTACAAACTTGGTTAAACAAGTAGGTATAAAAACTGTTTTAAGTGGAGAGGGAAGTGATGAGCTTTTTTTAGGATATGATAATTATGCAAAAATATTAAAATATTATAATTTTCAAAACTCTTTAGATACAAACCAGCATAGTTTTTTAGATAATATTATAGGGGCTTTAACAACACAAACCAAAGAGAGTGAATATCTAAGAAGAGTAGTTAAAAAAGAGAATATATATTATAGTTTTGGGGAGATATTTACAAATATTCAAAAAAGAAAATTATTCCATAAATTACCAAATTTTAAATTTGATACAGCACAAAAAGATCCAGTTGATTGGATGAGCTATATAGATTTAAAAATATGGTTAGGGGAAGCACTTTTAAGCAAAGTTGATAAGATGAGTATGGCAAACTCTATTGAGGTGCGAAATCCATTTTTGGATTTTAGATTAGTTGATTTGGTATTTAGTATAAAAAGTGATATTAAAGTTGGAAATACAAATAAATATCTATTAAAACAAATAGCTTCAAAACATATTCCACAAGAGATAATCAATCGACCTAAAAAAGGGTTTAATAGCCCTTTTAATGAGTGGCTTTTTGATTATTATGGTAGTTATTTGCTAGATCTGATTTTAGAAGTAAATCTTCAAACAAATCTTTTTAAAAATGATTATATTAAATTTTTATTTCAACAAGCTAAAAATAATAAATTTAAACAACACTTTTATGCAATATGGCTTTTTAGTATGTGGTATAAAAAAACTTATTTATAAAAGAAAAATAAGTTTAATTTATTTTGATTTTATTTTAGATATAATAAATACAACGAGTGTGTTTAGTGAACTTAAAGGATTTGATATGTTAGCAACTTCACAAGGACAAAAAGTAAGAAGCAATGTTTATTTAGATGTATCTTTAAAACAAAGTGCAAAAGAGATATTTAAAGTTTATGGACTAAGTTTTAGTGATGGATTAAATTTATTATTAAAACAAGCTACAGATAAAAAAAGTCCTATTTTAATAGCTGATTTAGATATAGAGCCTGTTTATCCAAATGACCCAGATTATAAACTTATACAAGATGCAAAGAGAGATAGTAAAAAAAGCTATACTTTAGAAGAAGCATTTAGGTTAATTGATGAAGATTGAGATTTTAGATAAAGCGATAAAAGATTTAAAAAAAATAGATAAAATTCAAGCAAAAAAGATTTTAAATTCTATATCAAATCTTGAACATTATCCAAATATTGCAAATATTAAAAAATTAACAAACTATAATCCTACTCATAGATTAAGAGTAGGTAATTATAGAGTGTTATTTGATATTGAAAATGATATTATTATAGTAAGCAGAATAAAACATAGAAAAGATGTTTATTAATTAAACCTTTTCCCACATAGTGTCATTGCTAGTATCCATAATAGATATTTGCATATTGGTTAGTTGATCTCTAATTTTATCACTTAGTTCAAAATTTTTATCTTTTTTTGCTTGTGTTCGTTGAGCTATCAAATTTTCAATCTCCATCTTTTGTGTTTGATCTATACCAAACTGAAAATATTTAAAAGGATCTTGATATCCTATACCTAAAATATCATTTAGAAAACTTATATTTGCCACTATTGTTTTTTTAAGATTTTTATTTTTTGGTTCTTTATCTAGTTGTTCATTGGCTAGTGTTACAAATTCATCTATAAATGAGATAGCTTTAGATGTGTTTAGGTCATCATTTAGTGCTTGAGTAATATTAGCTTTAAATTTATTATCAATATTACCTATGCTAGTTGTATATAGTCGTTTTTTTAATCTATAAAGCTTATCTAATCTTTTTTTGCTTGATAATAGATCAGTTTCATTAAAACCAAAATCTGCTCTATAGTGTGTGCTTAACATATAAAATCTAATCACTTCTCCATCATATTGTTTTAATGCATCTTTTAGGAAAAAACTATTTCCAAGTGATTTACTCATCTTTTGACCATCTATATTTACAAAACCATTATGCATCCAATACTTGGCTATCTCTTGATGGTAAGCCATCCTTGTTTGTGTAGCTTCATTTTCATGATGTGGGAAAAGTAAATCTGCACCACCTCCGTGAATATCTACTGCAAACTCTAATGATTTATTAGCTAGATGTTTATTTATCATTGCACTACATTCACAGTGCCATCCTGGACGACCTTTTCCCCATATAGTATCAAAACTGATTTTGTCTGTATTAAATTTCCAAAGTGCAAAATCTTTTTCATCTTTTTTATCTTGGTTTATCCCAACTCTTGTGATGCTATTTTGATCACTAATTCTATGTGAAATAGATCCATATTTTTCATCTTTTGTTGTATCAAAATATATTCCATCATCCAATATATAAGCTCTATTTTGCTCTAAAAGTTTCTCAATAAGATCTGTCATAGCATCTATACTTTGTGTAGCTTTTGGTTCTATACTATTTGGCAAAATATTTAAAGCTTCCATATCTAAAAGATAACTTTTGATATAAAATTCAGTAATTTGCTCTAAGCTTTTTCCTGTTTCTTCCATTTTTTTGATAATCTTATCATCAACATCTGTAAAGTTTTTTACCATAGTTACATCATAACCATTTGATTTTAGCACTCTATGAAGTAGATCAAAAACTATGGCACTTCTAGCATGTCCTAGATGTGCATCATCATAAACTGTTGGACCACAAACATAGATTTTAACTTTGTTTTCCTCTTGAGATATAAACTCTACTTTTTGTTTTTTTGCACTATCAAATATCTGCATTGTATAAATTCCCTTTTAGTTAAATAATGCTTCTAAACCTGAAGTATCTTTTGTTTTTTCTGTATTTGAAGTATGCTCTATAGAGTTTGTAGCATTTGTCACACCCTCTATTTCGTTTAGTTCAATATCGCATTTTGTAAGCATAGAAGCTAATCTGATATTTAATCCAGCTTTACCTATTGCTCTTGCTTTTTGGTCACTTGAGATTGTTACAATAGCTTTATCTTTTTTATTCTCACCTGCTTCTTTTTCTATTTTTACACTTTGAACAATAGCAGGGCTTAAAGATCTAGCTATAAAAATCTCAGGGATATGTGTATATTCTATACAATCTATATTTTCCCCATTTAATTCAGAGCTAATAGCACTAATTCTAACACCTTTTACCCCTACAACTGCACCTATTGGATCTACATTTGATTCCTCTGTAGATAGTGCAATTTTTGCTCTTACTCCTGGTATTCTAGCTGTTGATTCTATAGTTATTCTTTCATCTTTTAACTCTGGAACTTCTAAAGTAAGTAGGCTTTCTAAAAATTTAGGGCTTGTTCGGCTTAGCTCTACAATTAGTCCATGTTGTTTATCTATTTTTACAGATCGAACAACTGCTTTTAATGCATCTCCAACTTTAAAAAATTCACCTTTTATTCTATTTTTTCTTGGCATAATACCTCGAACTTCACCAATCTCTACAAAAGTATTATCTTGTCTATCTATACTTGTTACTACACTTGAGATAGTTTTACCTATTTGACTTTTATATTTATCAAAAAGATTATCAGAGATAAATCTTTGTAGTCTATATTCAAGATTGCTAAAAAGGATAGTTGATGCATTTCTTCCCATATTTTCAAACTCTAGTTCATAACTTAAAAAATCTCCAACTTCTAAATCTGGATCAAGTTTTTTAGCTTCATCTATTGTTATATAGTTTTCTTTGTTGTTTGGTTTTGTCCATCCCTCTTCATCTGTTAAAACTTCTAAAGTTAATCTTTCATCATCATTTTTTACAACTTCAATTTTTTGAAATAGTTTTAACTCTTTATTTGCTCTATTGATTTTAGCATCAAAAATCAAAGTTTCATCTACCATTTTTCTTGCTGTTTGGATAAGTGATTGTTGTAAAGCTTCTTCAACATCACTAACTTTTAAGCCTTTTTCGTAAGCGATACTATCTATAATATCTATAATTTTTTCCATAAATCTTCCTTCTTTAACAATGCAATGTAAGTTTTGATTATTGTTGCCTTGTAGTTTGTCGCATTATATCATAAATTTACATAAAAGTAAATTGTAAGTCAAAAATAGATATAATCGCATAATATTATGATAAAAAAGGATACAAATATGGATATTTTATTAGCTAGAAAAGAACTAACAGATAAACCTAAGAAAACAACACTAACAAAACTAAAAGAGGTAGCAAATAAAGATAAAATCTTTTATTTTGACAAAGAAAATTCACATAAAAATATGATGGCTTTAGTAGAGAGCTTTGAAAATGATGGATATAATGTATATTTTAGAGAAGTAAAATATGGTTTAGCAGATGATGATTATATGTATGAAGTGCATATAATGTAATACAAAAGAGAAATAATGTCTAAAAAACTTTTTATTGAAACTCTTGGTTGTCAGATGAATGCCAGAGATACAGAACATATTATTGCAGAACTTAATCAAAAAAATGATTATGAATTGACATCTTCACTTGAGGATGCTGATCTTATTATTATAAATACTTGTTCAGTTAGAGAAAAACCTGTAGCAAAACTTTTTAGTGAGCTAGGGAATTTTAATAAAAAAAGAAAAGAGAATGCAAAAATAGGAGTTTGTGGATGCACTGCAAGTCATCTAGGAGCTGATATTATCAAAAGAGCCCCTTATGTTGATTTTGTAGTTGGTGCTAGAAATGTATCAAAAATCTCGCAAGCAGTAGAAAAAAAAGGGACTGTGCAAATAGATATAAACCATGATGAAACCACTTATGAGTTCAATGAATATCGAAATTCACTCTATAGAGCAAGTATCAATATCTCTTTGGGATGTGATAAACAATGCACCTATTGTATAGTTCCTGCAACTAGAGGAGAAGAGATAAGTATCCCTCCTGAGATTATACTAAAAGAGATACAAAGAGCTACACAAAGTGGAGCAAGAGAGATATTTTTATTGGGGCAAAATGTCAATAATTATGGTAAATATTTCAGTGACCAACGGGAAAAATATACTTTTACAAAACTTTTACAAGATATATCTAAAATAGATGATGTTAAAAGAATCAGATTTACATCACCACACCCTTTACATATGGATGATGAGTTTATAGAGGAGTTTGCTTCAAATGATAAAATCTGTAAAGCTATCCATGTTCCACTTCAAAGTGGTAGCACAAAAGTTTTAAAAGATATGAAAAGGGGCTACACAAAAGAGTGGTTCTTAAATCGTTGTGAAAAAATTAGATCAAAAGTTCCAGATGTAAGAATATCAACAGATATTATTGTTGGATTTCCAGGGGAGAGTGATGAGGATTTTTTAGATACATTAGATGTGATCAATAAAGTCAAATTTGATCAAATATTTAATTTTAAATATTCTGCTAGACCAAATACAGTAGCTGCTACTATGTCAAATTTTGTAGATGATAAAATAGCAAGTCAAAGATTAAATCAAGTAATAGAACTACATAAAAAACATCAAGATGAATTGATGGATAGATTTGTATCAAAAGTAGTAAATGTATATTTTGATGATCTTAAACCAAATGGTGAGATATCTGGATATACAGATAACTATGCACAAGTTTTTGTTCAAGGTAGTGAGGAGTTATTAGGTAAGTTTGTAGATGTTAAGATTACACAAGCATATAGAACATCACTAAAGGGTGAAATTGTTTAATAAAAAAAAAGTAAAACAATATATTCAAGTTAATATATTGCCATATATTTTGTATTTGTTAGCAAGATTTATATATTTAACAAATAAAAAAAGATATTTTTACCCTAAGGATGATTTTTCTAATGAGAGTTTTATTTTATGTTGTTGGCATGGTAATTTACTAATGCAACCATTTAATTATCATAAATTTAAAAAAAATGGATCATTAAAAGCTATAATTAGTGAGCATAGAGATGGGATCACTATACAAAAAGTTATGTCACTTTTAAATGTGGGATCTTTTAGTGGATCATCTACAAAAAATGGAGCAAGAGCTTTAATAGGTGCGATAAAAGCTATCAAAAAAGGTATAGATATAGCGATCACACCAGATGGACCACAAGGTCCTATCTATAGTGTAGCAGATGGGATTGTAGTATTATCACAAAAAACAGGAGCAAAAATTTTACCATTTCAAACAGTAGCTTCTAAATATTGGCAATTTAACTCTTGGGATAAATTTACTATCCCAAAGCCATTTGGAACTATTGATTTTTATGTTGGTAACCCTTTTGATGTAGATGATTTATCTATTGATGAAGCAAAACAAAAGATTAAAAATAATATGATGTTACTAGGAGATAGAGATGTTTAAAGATACAAATGAGCAGTATATAAATATTAAAAGATATGATAAACAACTTAAAATAGATACAAAAATATTCAAAGATAAACAACTCCAAAATACAGAACATCTATCTTTTGTGCAAGAGGATGATATTTTGTCATCTGATGCAGTTAGTAAAGTAAATATTTTGCAACAAAATATCGCTAAAACATATATATCTGTAGTCAATGAATCATCTAGTCAAAAAATAGTAGATATCAACACTTTCTTGGATGATAATTATAAGATTATAAAATTAACATCACATTTTGCACTAGCTGTTTTAAAAGAGGATATAAGAGTTCAAAAAGAAAATTATCAAGCAATAGGGTTAGATTTTATATTTTCACCTTTTGCACTTTTGTATCATCATATTATATCAAATGGTGCAGATGCTAATTCTATTAATATATTGATACTTAATAATAATTTTTATGCAATAGTTTTAGATCAAGATAAAGTAATAGCTCATAGTGTAGTTAAAAGTTTAACATCTTTTGACGAGGTGCATACTTCACAGTTTTATTCACAAGAGATAGAGGGGCAAAAGCTTTTTGACGAGATACATTTTTTAGAGATACAAGATCATATCTCAACTACACTACAAGAGTATTATGATAATTCAGATATTACTGATAATTTTTGTAATCAAATAGAGATTTTTTATACTATAAAACAACTAAATGAAGAGCAAGTAGAAGATATTAATCAAACTATGATGATAGATACAAATTATTCAAATTTTCCTATTGATAATATTATGTTTTATCTATGTGAACATAACTCAACTTTAAAACAAAGCTATATTCAGGCAAGACAAAAAAAAGAGAAAAAACTTCCTATTCGTTGGATTTTAGCAGCAGTAATTAGCACTATTCTTGTAGGGTATGGATTTTTTTATCTTAATAAACAAAATAAGATAAAAGAGCAGTTGGCAAAACAGGAGCAAATTAAAAAAGCTAAAGAGTTAGCATTAAAAAAACAAAAAGAGAAATTAGCGAATATTAAGTTGCCTAATCATATGTTAAAAAACTATGAAGTAACAAAATTATTATTAGCAGTTTTTGATACAATTCCAAGAGATGCTATGCTCAATGAACTTAATTTAGAACAAAAAGATTCTACATTTGTTTGCACACTATTAGATAAAAATACATATAATAAAAATATGCAACCAAAACTTTTAAAACTATATAAAAGTTCAGATATTGTTTTATCTCAAGAGAGTAATTCAACATATAGCACAATTATCTCTAATACAGGGCTTATTCCTCAGCCAATCAAATTAAAAAATATTGCACCAAAATATAATAAAAAAGATATATTATCTACAAAAGAGTTTGTAAGATTGATAGGCTCATATTTAAAATCAAAAACAAAAATTACATTCCAATCAAAAGTAAAATCAAAATTTATAAGTTCTAAATTTATAGTAAAAACAATTATACAAGAACCTCAAGAATTTTTTGATTTTATCGATAAGATTAATAAACTAAAATATAGTGTAGTTATAAGTTATCCTATAGAGTTTATCAAAACAACAAAAGGGATTGAGTTGTCATTTAGATTGACTTTAAATCAAATTCCAAAACTTAAATAATATTAATTTTGGATTTTAGAGATTTTTGACAATATCGATTTATAGAATCTCTAGCTATAATAGCTTTATCTTTGGATGGAAAAAGATCGGGTAGTTTATAAGATAACCATAGATATAGACTAATCTTTTTTAGCTCATCTTCTGCTTGAAGCAACTCTCTACTACTTTTAGCTACTTTTTTAATAGATATAGATGGTTTATACACTACAACTTTGTTTTTTAAAATAGAGTTGATATAAAAGTAGTAAGCATTTTTAATCAACATAGATTTTATGCTAACAGGTGCTTGACTTAGTAAAAATTTATCTTCAAGTTTTAGATTGTGTTTTGTATCTAATATTTTTGCTAACTCTATCATAGTAGATATATTAACAGCTTGAAATGGTCCATCAAATTTCATATTTTTAAAAAAATATTTTAAGACTTTTGTTAAACTTTTGGTTTTTATATGTTTTGCAATATCAACAATTTGTGTGGTAGTAGCCTTTACATAAAAAGGTGGTTTTATTGTTTTTAATGGTTTATAAAACTCTTTTGAGATATGTTTAAGCACGGATCTTGAAGTAGCACCAATATATCCAACTTCATGATGACCATATCTTCCAGCTCGTCCAGCAATTTGGATAATCTCATTTACTATTAATTTTCTTCTTCGTATTCCATCAAATTTGGTATCAGTTGTAAATAATATAGTTTGAATAGGAAGATTTAATCCCATAGCAATAGCATCTGTTGCTATTAAAATATCACTTTGTCCCTCTCGAAATCGTCTAGCTTCCTCTTTTCTTACTTCAGGACTTAAATTTCCATATAAGACTGATATTTTATAGTATTTTGATAATCTACTTTTTAAAGTTAAAACATCTTTTCTACTAAAAGCTATAAGTGCAGTTTTGGGTTGGATTTTTTTTATTGGAGTATATTGAGATATAATTTTTAGAGGATTTATTCTATCAAATTTTACAATCTCTAACTCTTCATTGAGATATTTTGCAATAATTTGGATAGCTTTTAGTGTATTGACACTTCCTGTCATAATAACTTCTCTTGAAGGAACACCAATAATAGCATTTACCCAAGCCCAACCACGATCTATATCATCTAGCATCTGCACTTCATCTATAACAGCTACATCAATATCGATTTCAAAATTACACATCTCTATTGTGCTACATATATGAGCAGCATCCTCATCAAATATCTCCTCTTCACCTGTAATAAGTGAAGTTTTGATATTTGAAGATATTAAATTTTCATAATTTTCTAGTGCTAAGAGTCTTAGGGGTGCTAAATATATACCTGTATGTGCTAATTTTAGTTTTTGCATTGCTTGATATGTTTTACCACTATTTGTAGCTCCTACATAAAAGTATAGTTTTCTATTAAGATTTCTAGCTAGTGGATATAGAGATTTTATATCACAATTTAGTAGATTGTGTAGTTGTTCTTGTAAAGTTAAATTAATCATTTGGTATAATAGCAAAATATATTATAGATGGAGATAAAATGGAATGTAATTATTTTGGTATTTGTGGTGGATGTAATTTAGTAAATATGAGTTATGATGAGCAATTAGATTTTAAAATAGAAAGGGAAAAAGATAGATTTAAAGATATATATTTAGATGATATAGATGTGATTAAAAGTGATGATGGTGGTTTTAGAAATAGAGCAGAGTTTAGGATTTTTCATAAAATGGGCAAAATTTATTATGCTATGAATAGTATAGATAAGAAACTATTACCTATACAAAAATGTAGTATTGTAGATAAAAATATTTCTAATATAATGGATAGATTTTTAAAGCAAATCGAATTAAATGATGCACTTACTAAGAAATTTTTTGCTGTTGAGTTTTTAAGTGGTCTTAATGGTGATATGCTTATTACTATGATATATCATAAGAAACTAGATACAATATGGATAGAAGAGGCTAAAAAGCTACAAGATATACTAAAAGTAAAAATTATAGGAAGAAGTAGAAAACAAAAAGTAGTTTTAAGTGAAGATTATATAGAACAAAAACTAAATATAGATGATAAAGAGTATAGATTTTATTATAAAGAGGGTGGATTTACTCAACCTAATCAAAAAGTAAATATACAGATGATTCAGTGGGTTGGTAAAAATATTATCAAAAATAGAGATCTATGTGAATTGTATTGTGGTGGTGGTAATTTCACTATTAGTTTAAGTAGATATTTTAATAAAGTATTAGCAACAGAGATTAGTAAAACATCTATAAAAAGTGCGAAAATTAATTGTGAATTAAATAATATTGATAATATTAAATTTATAAGGCTAAGTAGTGAAGAGTTTGTTGAAGCAAAACAAAAAATTAGAGAGTTCAGAAGATTAAAACAAGAAAATATAGAGTTAGATGATTATGATTTTTCTACAATATTTGTAGATCCTCCTAGAGCTGGATTGGATGAAACGACTAGAAAACTTTGTCAAGAATTTGATCAGATAATTTATATATCTTGTAATCCGCAAACATTATATAGGGATTTAAAAGAGTTAATAAAGACACATAATATTAAAAACTTTGCTTTATTTGATCAATTTGCTTTTAGTTATCATATTGAATGTGGTGTAATTTTAAAAAAGATTATTTGATTCTTAAATAAGAATTTGGTATAATGATTATCGATAATATGTTAAAAAGGATTTTTGTTGGATATAGAGATTAAAAATATTCCAGATGATATATTAAAAATACAAAAAAAACTAGCAACTTTTGAGATTGGTTCACGAAATTATAATAAATATAAAAAGATTTTGGCAAAACATATAAAAAGATACAATATGAATCAAAGATTGAAAAGTAATATAAAAACTATTGAAACAATTAAAGAGATTAGTGGATATTAATCTAATTTTAAGAAATGTCTTAAAGCTCTATATAATGGGCTTCTTCTGTATATAATTAAGCTTATATTAAGTTCTGTTAAACTATAATACTTCTAAATAAGTTATACAAAAGGAATTTCCTATGAGAATAAATACAAATGTAGCATCTTTAACTGCATTGGAATCAAATACTCAAGTAAATAAGAATCTATCTGATTCTCTTGAAAAGTTGTCTTCAGGTCTTAAAATAAATAAGGCAAGTGATGATGCATCAGGGATGGCTATTGCTGATAAACTTAGAACTCAAGCATCAAGTATTAGTCAAGGTATAGATAATGCTAACTCTGCAAATACATTTGTGCAAATTGCAGATAAAGCTATGGCGGAAGAATCAAATATTTTAGATATTGTTACTTAACTTTCGCACCAAATATTTACAAGAAATATCTCTAAATAACCACATTTATC
>CAJXII010000022.1 GCA_913054415.1 uncultured Arcobacter sp. | reverse complement strand
TATAGAGTAATTTGGCTTGTTGTCTAATTGGGTATGGATTTATTAGGGATCTAAAATGTTATAATTACTATGAATTTTCAGTATAAACTAACAAAAATGTCATAAGGATTTTTAGTGAAAAAGAAATTATTAGATATACTTGTAGAGAGAAGCAGTAATTTTTGTTTGTTTATAATCATCTTTGAGTGTAAAGATATCTAAAGTGCTAATCAAACTACTACGATACAAACTATATCGCAATTAAACCATTTTTTAAGTTGCTCTTGTGCTTTTTTTTTAACTAAAATCTCAAAATCCTCTTTTTGTTTATCTTGTAGTAGTTCTTGCACTCTTTTAATGGTGGTTGCATCTTGTATATCTATTTTAACCAACTGTTGCACTTTAGTAAAATCTATACTACCAAATCTATTATGTGTATTTTTAAAGCCTTGTGCAATTTTGACAGATTTTGCAACCCCTGTATATAAAATAATATTATCAAATCCAACATCTAAAGCTAACTTTATCCCATCATATATAAAATTACCTATTTCTATGATATAACTTTTGGAAGTTTGATTTTGTTTTGCTTTTGTATATGAGCTATTTCCTAGTGTGAAAATAATAGTCTCAAAACTATTTTGTTTGGCAAAATTTAGTTCAGTTTCTATACTATGTATATAAGCAGTAGAGCTTATAGGTTTTACCCAGCCTGTTGTTCCAAGTATAGATATGCCACCTAAAATACCTACTTTTGCATTGGCAGTTTTGAGTGCTATTTGTTTGCCATTGGTAACCCCAATAGCACAAAACAAAGTAAGATTATTTTTGTAAGTAGTGGCTTTTTGGAATAATTCTTGAAGATACTCTAATGGCACAGGATTGATAGCTGGATAATCTTTGGGAGGTTTAAGTCCATGTTTAGTTACTACTCCTACTCCAGTTCCTGCATATACTTTACAGATGTTGGTTTTAGATTTGAGGATATACGGTTTATGTGGTATTTGGTTTAAAACTAAATCTTTTAAATTATCACTTATAGTTACAGTTATTTCACAGCCTTTGGTAACATCAAGGTCATCATTGTCAATCTTATTGGTTATGGAACTAGATGGTTGTGAAGTTGATATAAAAGATTCTAAAGCATTTTTAAAAGCAAATGAGCTATGAACTCCTGTGGTGTAACCTTTTCTTAAAGTGGGATTTTTCATAGTATAGGTTGCTTATAGATCTTTGATAGTTGGTTTATACTCCATAAATCTATTTGCATAACCACAAGCTCTTTTTGGATTTGGTTTGCCAACACTATTGACACTTACCATAATATCATTATCATCTCTTGTGCAAGGGTGGATAAAGTTACTCAAAGCAGGGTTTGATAAGACATTTATCATTTTAGTTTGATATAGTTTTTCTACCATAGTTGTATCATCAAGTTTTATAGCTATATATATTAGGTCAAATGGTTGAAAAAACTCATAGTCAAGCTGATCAAAAGTTTTGTTTATTTTAGTGCAATCAGATGGAAGTTCACATAAGAATTGATCTGCTACGATAGTGATATCACACTCTATACGGCTTAATACTTTTAGTTTTATTTCACAAGCTCTACCAGCTCCTACGATTAATACTTTTTGTCTTTTTTTTAATATTATTGGTAACATTGTTGCATCTCTATTTTTTGGAATTTATCTAGTGGTTGATCATTTTTAAGTAATAAAAATAACTCTTTTAGATCTGTATCAACTAGTTTGTGAGTATGTTTTAGCCATACTGAATTATTTGTAGCACAACCGTTGCTATTTGTATTTTCATTTATTTGCATCACTTGTCTAAATCTACAAGCCCCTTGACATAAGCTTCTACTTATTTTGATACGATCTTTGCCTTTATCTAGTCCTAGTTCTTTTACTATTTGTCTTAACTCTTTTACTCTTGTGGGTTTACTTGCTTTTTGACATCTTTGATCTTCACAAACATATATCAATGTTTTGTAATGCATAATAGGTTTATTTGGGTCAAGTTGTTTAGGCTTACACTCAAAACCATCTACAACTTCACTACCCATAATATTTGTTTTTACAAAACCAAATCCAGTAGTTTTGTATGGGATATTGATAGTTTCTTGCTCTTTTGTATCAAGATATTCTATAACAATATCCATAGTTTTGTTCTCTTTGATATGTGTTGCTGAGATAATTACAATAGGTTTATCTTGATATTTGGCATAGTCACCTTTTTTTATCTTTTGACTATCGTCATAAAATCCACACATTATCTATCTTTTGTATCTTTTATTTGTCTTAACCAACACTATACCAATAGCGGTAAAAACTAAGATAACCCCTATTGTTTGAAATATAAAATTTAAAGTTACAGGGGAACTTAGCATATTTAATTTACCACTTCGTTACATCTAGCACATAAAGACTCTTCATCTTTGCTTCTATATTTCCAACATCTAGGACATTTAGCTTTTGATGCTTTATAAACTTCAAAACTATCATCACCAACACTAAATGTAGCTAAAACTTCATCCTCTTTATGGTGGATAATTTTACTTACTACAAACCAATCTTCTGCTTCAGTTGAAGTTAGGTTATCTAACTCTTTTGATTGTGAATATATCACAAGTTCCAAAGTAGATTTGATGATCTTATCTTTTTTTAGATTTTCTATAGCTTCATTAAATCTCTCTTTTGTCTCAAGCAGATACTCTTCATCTAGGTTGAACTCTACAGATGGGATAATATATTTTTTATAATCAAATATATCTTTTGCACCATCTTTTATAAACTCTGGTGCATACTCTAAAAGTTCATCCATAGTATAAGTTAGAATTGGAGCTAAAGTTCCTATTAAAGCTTTTGCTATCATTGCCATAGCTGTTTGACTTGCTCTTCGCTCAACACTATTTTGTGCATCACAATAAAGTTTGTCTTTACATATATCAAGATAGATATTTGATAGATCGGCTACAAGAAAATTGTTAAGTTTATTTAACCCTCTACTATAATCATAAGATTTAAAATCCTCATCAATACTATTAAATACCGCTTGTGCTTTTGATAAAATCCATCTGTCAAAATTACCTAAATCTTTTATATCACTTAGTGTTGTTAGATCTGAAATATTAGCGAATAAAAATCTTGCTGTGTTTCTTATTTTTCTATATTGTTCCGCCATCTGTTTTAGTATCTCATCAGATATTTTAAGATCGTTTTGATAATCACTCATAGCAACCCAAAGTCTAAGTATTTCACTTCCAAATTGTTTTAAAACTTTTTCAGGAGCTACTACATTACCTTTACTTTTACTCATCTTTTCACCTTTGGCATCAACAGTAAATCCATGAGTTAAAATATTTTTATAAGGTGCTGTTTCACTACTTGCTAGTGTTGTTAAAAGTGAGCTTTGGAACCAACCTCTGTGTTGATCGCTACCTTCAAGATACATATCAGCTGGAAATGTTCCAGCATCATAATTTCTACTTCTTAAAACTGCATTTTGAGTAGATCCACTATCAAACCAAACATCAAGTATATCCATAGTTTTTTCTAAATTTTTAGGATCTAGCCCACTTCCTGGATATAAAAGCTCCTCAATACTCATATCATACCAAGCATCAGCACCATGAGTTTCAAAAATCATAGCGACATAGTTTAAAACTTGTTCATCATAGATAATCTCATCTGTTAGTTTATCTCTAAAAAATGCGATAGGCACTCCCCAATCTCTTTGTCTTGAGATACACCAATCAGGTCTGTTTTCTATCATAGATGTTAGTCTGTTTTCTCCATGTGCTGGATAAAATTTTATATCTTTGATAGATTTTAGAGCATTTTCTCTTAGAGTGCTGTTTTCTTTTCCATATTTTTCATCAATAGCTATAAACCATTGTTTTGTAGCTCTAAAAATAATAGGTTTATGTGTTCTCCAACAATGTGGATATGAGTGGGTAATATCTACTTTTTTAAGTAAAGCATCCCCTAGAAGTTCTAAAACAGTATTGTTCATCTTAAATACATTTTGCCCTACATATTGATTAGCATTAGGAAGTAGATTTTCTCTTACTATTGTATTATCATAATTTCCATAATCATCTACAGGCATTAAAATATCGCTAATCCCATAAGATAGTGCTACTTTATAATCATCCTCTCCATGCCCTGGAGCTGTATGAACACAACCTGTTCCACTATCTGTTGTAACATGATCTCCAAAAATGATAAGTGAATCTCTACCATTTAGTGGATTGATAGCTACTTTTTTCTCTAAAGTTTTTACATTAATAGACTCTTTTATATCTGAGCTTATAACCTCAAGCTCTTTTAGTGCAGGAACTAAATCTTTTGCTACTATGTAATTATCTGTTGTTAGCACATACTCAATCTCAGGATTAAGAGCTATTGCCATATTAGCAGGTAGTGTCCAAGGTGTTGTAGTCCAGATGATTAAACTTTGGTCGCTATCTTTTAATTTGTAAGCTACATAAATAGATGGAGATACTTTATCTTCATATTCAACTTCAGCTTCAGCAAGTGCAGTTTGAGCTGCCCACGACCAATATACAGGTTTGCTTCTTTGAACTAGAAGTCCTTGTTTTGCTATAGCAATTAGCTCTCTGTAGATATTTGCTTCAAATTTAAAATCCATAGTTAAATAAGGATTTTCCCAATCCCCAATAACACCTAAAGTTTTAAATTCATCTCTTTGAATATCTATAAATTTTGTAGCATGATCACGACAAAGTTGTCTTAGTTTGCTTTTTGGTAGCTCTTTTTTCTTTTTGCCACCAATTTTCTCTTCAACTTTTTGTTCTATTGGAAGTCCATGACAATCCCAACCTGGCACATATCTAGTAGATTTACCATCAAAATAGTGATACTTAACAATAATATCTTTTAAGATTTTGTTTAGTGCATGACCTATATGGATATGTCCATTGGCATAAGGTGGTCCATCGTGAAGTGTCCAACTTTCGCAACCTTCTCTGTTTGCTTTCATTCTGTCGTAAACTTTTTGTTCATCCCAAAGTTTATATCTCTTTGGTTCGTTTTGTGGCAAATTTCCTCTCATTGGAAATTTGGTGCTTGGTAATAGTAATGTATCTTTGTAATCAACCATTTTGTAATATTCCTATAATCTAAAATAGGGTATATTGTATCTAATATTTTATTAGTATAAGGTTAATTATGTTTAGAGTATTTTTAGTAATTTATTTATTGGTATTAAATCTATATAGTTTATCTATAAGTAGTAATGATGATTATAATGTTTTTAAAACAAAAAACTATGAGATAGTTTTTACAAAAGATTATATCAACGAAGCCAAATATATCAAATCAAATCTTGATGCTTTATTGAAATATGATCAAAAAAGTTTTGGGTATAAACTTGATCAGCCTCTTAAAATAGTTCTTATTTCAGATAATATTCAGCTGCCAAATGCTTTTTCTACACAAATCCCTTTTAACCAAACAGTATTATACAATGGTGGCGATAGTATGAATGATTATTTTACTACATCATCTTGGGTAGATACATTATTAACTCATGAACTTATACATAATTACCAAATGAATGCAAAAAAATCAAAAATATCTAAAACTTTGCATAAATATTTGGGCAATAACTATATGCCTGTTTTTGCGATATTGCCATTTTTTACTATACCAAATATGATGTTGCCAACAGCTATTGTAGAGGGAAATGCAGTTTTAAATGAATCTTTACACAACAACGGTGGAAGATTATACAATGGAGAATTAAGGGCTTTAAAAAATAGTTTGATTTTAGCTAATAAAATCACACCAAATAGTTTGCTAAATAATAGTTTAGAGTTTCCATATCTTACACAAAAATATATAGTAGGTGGATATTATATGAGTTATTTAGCACAAAGATTTGGATTGGATAAAGTTAATTCATTTTTTTATGCTCACTCTATACACTCTATCAATCCTTTATTGTTAAATACTACATATTTAGAACATTTTGGGATCACATTCACACAAAGTGTGTATGATTTTATCCATTATACCAAACAAACAAATCAAAATTTTCATAAACTTTTATCTGCAAATGTTTTGGCAAAGTCAAAATCTAGGATAGAGTTTTCAAATATATATGATAATAAAATCTATTTTATCACTACAAATTTAGTAGATAGTAAAAAGTTAAATATTTTTGATATAACCAATAAGACTTTAAGTAGTAGTCAAACAGATTTAGCAAATGGTAAGATTTTTAAAATCAATAACAAACTATACTCAAGATCTTATCAATTTATCTCATCTACACTTTATAAAGCTGGACTTTGTGATGATAAGTTACATATTTTAAAAGATACACAAGGTAAATATATACAAGATATTAGTAATAATAATCAAGCATATATCGATATAAAAAAATCTTTTGTAGAGACTTCACTTTTTATAGATGGCAAATTTTATGATACAATAAGTTCTAGTGCTAAATTTGATAACAATCAAAATATCTACTATTTCAAACAACACAATCAACTACGATCGCTTATAAAAAATAAAAAAACTATTTTTAGTTTTGATGGATATTATTCAAAATTGGTAGATATTATAGATGATAAAATATATTTTATTGCCAATACAAAATATGGGAGTTCATTGTATTGTTATAACAATGGTTCGTTATTTAGATTAAGTGTAGCAGATAATATTATAGATGCTAAAATCATATCTTCACAAAAAGCTATTGTCCAAACTGTAGATGAGAATGGTTATAGTGTATCAAAACTAGAACTACAACCAACTCATATATCATATATACCATATATGCCAATACCACTAACAAAAGAGAAGTTTTTATTTAATAAAAAATCTTATAACAATCAAACATTACAAACAAAAAAATACAATGAGTTAAAAAATTTAGAGTTTAGTATGTTGTATCCTACATATAGCACAACAAGTGATGGCACAACACAATACACACTAGATGCTGTATTTTTAGATCCTTTGATGTTCAATATGCTTGATATTTTTAGATATAAAATAGATACTCAAACATATACAGGATTATCTTATACCAATGAGCGATATATCCCATTTGATTTTACAATATATAAAAATGATGATAGTATTTATTATGCTAACCAAAGAGATACAGCAGGAAGTGTAGATATATATGGACCACTTTTACATAAAGGAAGAGATCAAATTGATATTAAACTAAAACAATATTTTGATGAGGATAACAAAGATAAAAACCCTGTGATTTTATGGTTAAATCATATCTATAATAAAAAATTCCTTTTAGCGGAAAATAGTGCATTTTTAAGCAATACCCAAATATTTGCCAAAGAGGATAGAGAAGATGATATATGTGGGTTGAAATTTGATCTTACTAAACAACTATATCAAAATATATATCTTGAAGCTGGTTTGAAATATATATCATCAAATACAAAAGTATTGCAAGATCAAAGAGGTATAGAGTTATCACCAGATATAATCGATATACAAAAAGATATGACAAATTTATATTATGAAAGTAGTGATTATGATATCTATGTAAAAGATGTAACTAAAACAACTTTAAAACTATCAAAAACATTTTATTATAGTAAATATTATCCAGTTTTTCCTGTATCGTTAAGAAAAGAAACTTTATTTGTTCAATATAACCATTTTGATTTTACTACTGAAGATAAATATAAAGTTGATGAGAGTATAGTAGGGGTGAAATTTGATACATTATTTTTCCACACTATGCCAATACCTTTAGTGTTGAAATATATCCATAATGATTCTGTTATCAACTCTGATCAGATTAAGTTTTCAATAGGGATGCAGTTTTAATATTTTAAATATTTTTTAGATATAATACTATATAAATATTAGGAGAGTTGATGAGATTTGAACCATATCCATTTGAGAAACTAAATCTACTTTTAGAAAATATCACACCAAATCAAGAGTTTGAACCAAGTAGTTTAACTATTGGAGAGCCACAGTTTGATACACCGCAGTTTATACAAGATGAGTTACAAAATAATAGTTCACTTTTAAATAAATATCCAAAAAGTGCAGGGGAGATATATCTAAAAGATGCTCAGATCAATTTTGTAAAATCAAGATTTAATATAGAGCTATTAGTAAGTCAGATTATCCCTACTTTTGGAACAAGAGAGGTTTTGTTTAATTTTCCACAATACTATTTATTTAATAAACAAAATCCAACTATAGCATTTACAAATCCATTTTATCAAATATATGAGGGTGCAGCTATTGCAAGTAGGGCAGAGGTGGTATATCTAAATTTAACAAAAGAGAATAATTTTGTCCCAACAATAGATGATCAACAGCTTAAAAATATAGACTTAGTGATATTGAATTTTCCAAACAATCCAACATCATCTACAATATCTAAAGAGGAGCTAAATAAATGGGTATTAAAAGCTTTAGAGTTTGATTTTGTTTTGATCAATGATGAGTGTTATAGTGAGTTGTATTTTGATGAGGACAATAAGCCTATAAGTTTATTGCAAAGTTGTAAAGAGGTGGGTAATGATAGTTTTAAAAATTGTTTAGTTTTAAACTCTATCTCTAAAAGAAGCTCTGCTCCTGGATTAAGAAGTGGATTTATAGCAGGAGATAGCAATATCTTAAAAGAGTATATGAAATATAGAACTTATGTAGGTTGTGCAGTTCCATTACCACTTCAAAAATCAGCAGCAGTTGCTTGGAATGAACAAGAACACAACAAAGAGTTTATTAAAATTTATAAAAATAATTTTTTATTAGCAAAAGAGATTTTAAATATAGATATGCCAAAAGCTACATTTTATATATGGCTTGAAGTAGATGATGATCTTAAATTTACAAAAGATTTATACAAAGAGAAAAATATCAAAGTTTTACCAGGAAGTTTTTTAGGAAGAGATGGGATTGGTCAAAACTATGTTAGGATAGCTTTAGTAGAAAATGAAGCTAAAACAAAAGATGTCTTGACAAGACTAAAAGATTTTATAGACTCAAGGAGATAGTATGACAGAACAAGAGATGCAAGAAGCAAGAACCAATCCAGAATTTTTAAAATATCTACAACAAAAAGAGGATGAAGCGATTAACACTAAAGATTTAGCTTCATTGTATGAGGTGCTTGATAACCTTCTTATTTTAGATTTGGATGAACAACGAGTTCAAAAAGTATATGAAACTATATTAGATACAGCATTTACAAAGATTGAACAAAGATTACTTGATGATAGTAAATTAAAACTTAACAACAACGATATATATTTTATCAGAGCTTTTTATGAACATGCAGTTGAAAAATATAGTTATAAAGATTTTGAAGGGGCTATGAAACTATTTTTTATATTATCTGAATTGGTCGAGGATGAAAAATTAGCGAAATCTATGGCAATCCATCTTATAGCTTGTGATAATAAAACAGATATGGATAAGTTTTATACCACTATGGTATCATCAAATCAGATGGATCAAGATGAGCAGTATGGATATTTTATTGTAAATTATAATTTTGATATTGATAGTTATCTTGACCAAAATAAAGAGCAGTTACAAAAATTAGCAAATCAATTAGGTGATTTATTAAAATAATGAATGTGCATTTTATAGGTATAGGTGGTATTGGATTATCAGCACTTGCTAGATTTATGAAATATAGCGGTCATAATGTAAGTGGCAGTGATATTAAACAGACACCTATTACAGAACAATTAGAAAAAGAGGGTATAAAAGTAACTATTCCCCATAGTAAAAATGCTATTTGTGGGCAAGATTTAGTGATATATAGTGCTGCTGTTACTAGCACAAATACAGAAAGATTAGAAGCAAAAATTCAAAATCTTAATATTATGTCAAGAAAAGAGGCTTTGCCAACTATTTTAAAAGATACTATTAATTATAGTATTTGTGCGGCTCATGGAAAAAGCACAACAACAGCAATGTTAAGTTCGATTATGCAATCTAGTGCTTTAATAGGTGCGATTAGTAAAGAGTTTGGATCAAATTTTAGATATTTAGATAAAGTATTAGCTTTTGAAGCTGATGAGAGTGATGAGAGTTTTATACTTAGCAATCCATATTGTTCAATAGTGATCAATACTGAGCCTGAACATATGGAGTATTATAATTATGATACTACACGATTTTATAATGCTTATAAGAAATTCTTAGATATAGCACAAATAAGAGTTATCAATGCCCAAGATCCATTTTTAAATGACTATAAAGAGGAAGCAATCAGATTATATCCATCACAAGATATAAAAAATTGTAATTTTATATTAAAAGATAATCAACCATACACAAAATTTGAACTAAAAGATTATGGAAGTTTTGAAGTTTGGGGATTTGGTGAGCATATAGCTTTAGATGCTTCTATGGCTATCTTAGCAGCTATGCAAACTATGGATATTGAAACTATAAGAAAAAATCTGCTTCAGTATAAAGGGATCAAAAAAAGATTTGATATTTTACAATCAGATGATAATTTTGTAGTAATTGATGATTATGCTCACCATCCAACAGAGATAACAGTTACACTACAATCTGTGAAGTTATATAATAAGCTTAAAAATATATCATATACAACAGTGATATGGCAACCACATAAATATAGTAGAACACAAGATAATCTTGAAGCTTTCAAAAAATGTTTTAAAGGGGTTGATCAACTAATTATATTACCAGTTTGGACTGTAGCTGAACCTATTTTACAAATAGATTTTTTAAAAGAGTTTGGACATTATAATCTTATCTTTGCTGATTATATCAAAACTACAAAAGGTAAAATAGAATTATTTAAAGATGATAGATTAATAGATACTATAACACAAGGCACAGTTTTAGGAGTGGGTGCTGGAGATATTACCTATCAACTAAGATGACTAATAAACAAAATCAAAATCAACAAATGAGTTTTAAAAAAGCTTTTATAAATTCTGCAAAAAGTTTTTTATCTATTATGCCTATGATGATAGCAATAGTAGGAATTGTAGGGATATTCCAATCATATGTTACTCCAAAATTTATATCTTCACTTTTTGGATATGGTTCATTGAGTGATATTTTGACAGGAACTTTTATAGGTGCTATTGCAAATGGACATGGAAGTATTAGTTTTATTATAGCTGATGGTCTAAAACAACAAGGTGTTTCGTTGTATGCTCTTAGCACTTTTACACTAGCTTGGGTAACTTTAGGATTTGTTCAACTACCAGCAGAAGCTAGTGTATTTGGCCTAAAATTTACTATTATTAGAAATATTTTAGCTTTTATTAGCACAATGCTAATAGCATATTTAACTATAACAACAATAGGATTTTTAGGATGAATAGTATAGAATTTAAGGGCTTAAAACTTTTAATTATAGTTGTAATTATTTATGCAATATTAGCAATCTTTGATTATAGTCATTTTATAATAGCAAGTTCAAAATCTATTAAGGTTATAATCACTTTAATACCAATCTTTGCTTTTATTATTATCATTACAGCACTTATAAATTATTATCTCAAACCAAAACAGATACTTAAACATTTTGGTCAAGATAGTGGTAAAAAAGGTATTTTTTATAGCTTAATAGGTGGTATTTTAAGTCATGGTCCAATGTATGCTTGGTTTGGTATGTTAGGTGATATGAAACAACATGGTTTAAAGAATGGACTTATTGCTACATTTTTTTATGCAAGAGCGATTAAATTACCACTTTTACCTATGATGTTGGCAATTTTTGGATTAAGTTATACTATAGTTATAAATATTTATATCATCATATTTGCTATTATTCAAGGTAAAATAATAGATAGATTTTATAAATCATAAGTGATTGTTTGTGGAGCAGTAAATGAAACAGTTTGATAAAACAAAAGTATATATCGTATCAATGGCACATTTTGCACATGATATTTTTTCATCTTTTTTAGCACCTTTGTTGCCGTTGATTATTGATAAATTAGGTATAAACTTATCTCAAGTAGCGGTGTTGGATATAATTAGAAGAGTTCCTGCACTTTTTAATCCACTATTAGGTCTTATGGCGGAGAAAAGAGATGTAAAATATTTCATAATACTAACCCCTGCTATTACGGCAATATCTATGAGTATGTTAGGTGTTGCTTCATCATATTTTATACTTATATTTTTACTTTTTATAGCTGGTATTAGTTCTGCACTTTTTCATATACCATCTCCAACAATGATAAAAAAGGCTTCTGGGGAACAAACAGGTAAAGGGATGAGCTATTTTATGGTAGGTGGTGAATTAGCTAGGACGTTGGGTCCTATTTTGGTTACATCAGTTGTATCGTGGTGGAATTTAGAGGCTACTATTAGATTGATGCCTGTTGGGATTGTTGCTTCTATTATTTTATATATAAAATTAAAAGATTTTGATACAAGTATTAAAGCTAAGAAATTTGAAAAAGGTGATACAAAAGCTTTACTTATAGAGAATAAAACTTTTTTAATTTTTTTAGCATCTTTTATATTGTTTAATGCAGCTTTAAAAAGTTCATTAACTTTATATCTTCCTGTATATTTAGTTAATAATGGTTCATCACTTTGGTATGCTGGTATATCGTTGTCAATCTTACAATTGTTTGGTGTAATAGGTGTCTTTTTTAGTGGTAAAATATCTGATAAAATTGGACGATACCAAACACTTCTTTTTAGCTCTATTACAACTGTTATTTTAATGAGTTTATTTTTATATTTTCATTCGATTGTGATTTTAGCACTTTTGGGACTTTTTGTATTTGCTCCTGCTCCTGTTTTGATGGCTATGGTGCAAGATACAAATACCTCTATGCCAACATTTATGCATAGTATATATATGGGGATCAATTTTGGATTGAGTTCTATTGTTGTTTTATTTATTGGATATATGGGAGATACTGTTGGTTTAAATGAAACATTTCTTATTTGTAATATTCTTGGTTTAGGAGCTTTTTTAGTTACAATTTTGTTAAATAGATCAAAATAATATTTTATTTTGACTATAACTTATCATTCATCTCCATTATTTTTTTAGATAATGCTTGGATCACATTTTTATAAAATTTGGCAAATGCTACAGGTGCTTGAGTCTCTTTTGATTCTTTTAGTAAAAATGTGATTAAAATAACACCACCTTCTCCTGCAATGGCAGTTGCAGTTCTAGGTTCTCCTATAAAAGCTCTCATCTCTCCAAATAAAGTAGGCGTATCTAATGTAGCTACTTTCATTTGCTCATTTGTATCTTTAAGAGTAACATATAGATCTAAACTTCCTTTGAGTAGATAATATATCTCTTTTGATTTGGTATCGCCTTGTTCAAAAAGTTTTTCCCCTTGCTCAAATTTTTGAAATCTTATATTAAAAATAAGATCTGAAATCTCATCTTCAGTAAGACCTTTAAAGAAAGTTATTTTTGATCTCATTTGTAGTAGTTTTGCTAGTGCTGGATTTGTTATTGCCATATTTTCATCTTTTATTTAAGTAATTTTATTGAGAATTTTGCACCATTAGATGTATTTTCTACACTAATTGATCCATTGTTTTTTTCAACTATTTTAGCAGACATATACAGCCCAATACCTGTGCCTTTACCCTCTTCTTTGGTTGTGACATTTGCATTGAAAATTGTATCTATGATGTGATCTGGAATACCACCAGCATTGTCTTCAATAGTGATTAGTATATAATCGATATACTCTTTGAGGGTAAAGATAATTTTTCGCTGAAGATTATACTCTTCACCTTTTGCTATAGCTTTTTCTTTCCCCTCTTCAAAAGCATCTTTTGCATTGTTGATGATGTTGATAAAAATATGTTTAAATTCATTTTCAACAATCTCAATACTAAGATCTAAATCACCCTCTATTTGTGTATCTATCTCATATTTGTTTAGATCATCTTTTAATAATCCTACAACTGAATTTATCATTTCAGATATTTTGACAACTTTTTTAAGTTTATTTGGTCGTAAAAATGATCTAAATTCATCTAATGTAGTTGTAAGGTGATTGACTTGTTGGGATATCTCTTTTGTTGATTCTTCAATCATCTCATTATCTATTTCTATTCCCATATCTAAATACATACCAAATTTACTAGATATAATATTGATAACATTTAAAGGTTGTTTCCATTGATGAGCAATAGCATCTATCATCTCCCCCATAGCTGCTAGTTTTGATTGTTGCATCAATAATTTTTGTTGTCTAAATTTATCAATAGCAACTGATGCTTGAGAAGCTAGTGAATGAGCAATATCTTTATCAAAATCATTAAAAGTAATAGTATTGTTATCATTATCTAACTTATTTATAAGTTGTAAAATTCCTACAAGTGTTTTATCTGCTAAAAGCATAGGAACAACTAGCATAGTTTCAGATTTGTAATTGATTTTAGAATCAAAAGTTTTTGTTCCACTAAAATCATATTTATCATTGTGATATACATCATCTATACAAACAATATCTTTATTTAATGCACAATGCACAGATACAAGATTTTTATGCTCTTCATCTATTGGAATATAGCTCCAAACCTCTTCATTCTCATCACAATCATAGTGTTGAATATTTAAACTTTTGTTTATAATATGTTTAAAACTAAGTTTTTTACCATCTGTTAGATATATAGTTCCACCATCAGCATAAGTAATCTCTTGGACACTTACTAATATATCTTTTAGTATAGTAGAAACATCTTGAAAATTACTAAGCTTGATAGATATTTTATTTAAAGTTTGAATTGTATTTAATTTAATAGAATTTTCATATTTTAGTTTGTTGATCTCATCTATTAAGTGCTGGTTTTGTAAGTCTGAATCTGCCATTATACTACTTTAAATTATTATTTTATATCATTATACAAAAACCCAAATAAATCCATAATATAAAATCTACCATCCAATTCTAAAAAAGTATCAT
>CAJXII010000021.1 GCA_913054415.1 uncultured Arcobacter sp. | reverse complement strand
TCAAATTGTAACATTTTTGAACTTTTACCTGCCCATTTTAGCAGTTCGCTTGACAAGATAGTGCTTTATCTCTTTTTTTAGGGATTAGTTTTTAGTGGATTGGGCTAATTTTATTCAATATTTTAAGATAATAAAAAGATAAAACTGATATAATCTACAGATTAATTTATATAGGAGAAAATTATGGGAATACCTAGTGGAATGGAATTATTTGTAGTAGTTGCTGTTATTGTTTTACTTTTTGGTGGAAAGAAGATACCAGAACTAGCAAGTGGAATAGGAAAAGGTATAAGAAACTTCAAAAAAGCAGTAAATGAAGATGAACCTGAGATAGCTACTACTTCAAAAGAGACAATTGAAGCAAAACCTGAAGAAAAAATCGAAGCTAAAACAGAAGAAAAAACTACTGTTGCATAGGGATTTAGATTGCACAATATTGTAAAAGAGACTATAAAAAATCAAATCGCTAAAGATGTCGTATTAGAAAAACCAAAAGATAGATCGTTGGGACATTTTGCTACACCTGTTGCTTTTTCTATGGCAAAAGAGTTAAGGCAAAATCCTATGCAAATAGCTCAAGATATTGCTAGTAAATTTCAAGATTGTGATATTTTTGATGATGTTCAAGCTGTAAAAGGATTTGTCAATTTTAAACTATCTCAACAATTTCTTGAAGATAAAATCAATATTGCTTTAAAGTTAAAAGAGGATTTTGCAAAAGGGTGCAATAAAGAGGAAAAGATACTTTTAGAATATGTAAGTGCTAATCCTACTGGACCTTTACATATAGGTCATACAAGAGGTGCAATTCTTGGAGATACTATCGCACGAATTGGAAATTATCTAGGGTATGGTATCACCACTGAGTATTATATCAATGATGCTGGTGCGCAAATGGATCTACTTTATACATCGCTTGTATTAGCAGCTAAAGAGTTTATCCTCAAAGAAGAGGTTCAATACCCTGAGAATTATTACAGAGGCGATTATCTAATAGATATAGCACAACAAGCTATCAAACTATATGGTAAAGATGTTTTTAATGATCCATCAAAAAAAGAGATTTTAACTACACTTGCTAAAGATGAAGTTTTAAAAATTATTACAAAAGATCTAAAAGATTTGGATATTACATTTAATAATTTTATCAGTGAAAAATCACTATATTCTAGCTGGGAAGAGACCAAAAAAGTTTTAGAACAAAATGATAGTCTTTATACAAAAGATGGTAAAGTTTGGATTAGATCAACTTTACTAGGGGATGATGTAGATAGAGTAGTTGTAAGAGATAATGGCATCCCTACATATCTTGCTGGAGATATAATATATCACAAAAATAAATATGATAGAAAATATGATAGATATATCAATATATGGGGAGCAGATCACCATGGATATATCACTAGAGTAAAAGCAGCTATTAAATTTTTGGGCAATGATCCAGAAAAATTAGAGATTATTTTATCTCAAATGGTATCTTTGCTTAAAGATAAACAACCATATAAAATGAGTAAAAGAGCAGGTAATGTTATTCTTATGAGTGATATTACAAAAGAGATAGGTTCAGATGCTTTAAGATTTATCTTTTTGACTAAAAAAAGTGATACACACTTAGAGTTTGATATCGATACTTTAAAAAAACAAGATTCTTCAAATCCTATTTTTTACATCAACTATGCTCATGCTAGAATCAATCAACTATTTAAAAAAGCGAATAAACAATTTGATGATGTCAAATCGGTATCTACAGATGGTATCAACCAAGATACAAAAGATTTAGTTTATGAGGCACTTTTATTGCCATCAATTTTAGAAGAAGCATTTACAAAAAGAGATATGCAAAAAATCACAGATTATCTATATTCATTAAGTGCTTCTACACATAAATTCTATACTGAATACAAAATTATAGGAACACAAGAACAAGATGCTTATCTAAAAGCTTTAAGTATGGTATCTTTATCTATTAGAACAGGACTTAAACTTTTAGGAATCAAAGCTAAGGAGGTAATGTAATGTTGAAATTTATAGGACTTTTATTTGTAGCTGGTGTTATATATATGATAGCTACAGGCAATATGGGTGGAGCAAAAAAAGCAACACAAAACTATGTTGATGTAAGAACGGGAAGATAACTACACTTTTTAAGCAATATTTCGATATAATCCGCCAATATAAGATATTGAAGGAAAAAAATGAGAGAAATTAGAAATATTGCTGTGATTGCCCATGTTGATCATGGTAAAACTACACTAGTAGATGAGCTACTAAAACAATCAGGAACATTTGACGAACGAGTAGAAACTGAAGAGAGAATGATGGATAGTAATGATATCGAAAAAGAAAGAGGTATCACGATCTTATCTAAAAATACTGCTATTGATTATGAAAATATAAGAATTAACATTATTGACACTCCAGGCCATGCTGACTTTGGTGGAGAGGTTGAACGAGTTTTAAAAATGGTTGATTCTGTTTTACTTCTTGTAGATGCACAAGAAGGGGTTATGCCTCAAACAAAATTTGTTGTAAAAAAAGCTTTAGAGTTAGGGCATAGACCTATTGTAGTGGTAAATAAAATAGATAAACCAGCAGCTCAACCAGATAGAGTTGTAGATGAAGTTTTTGATCTATTTGATCAAATGGGAGCAACTGAAGAACAACTAGAGTTCCCAGTAGTATATGCTGCTGCTAGAGATGGTTATGCAAAAGAAAATCTTGAAGATGAAAATAAAGATTTAAAACCATTATTTAAAATGATTTTAGAAGAAGTTCCTGCACCAAAAGGTAGTGATGATGCTGGATTACAACTTCAAATCTTTACACTTGATTATGATAATTTTATCGGTAAAATTGGTATTGCTAGAATTTTCAACGGAACAATCTCTATGGGTGAAACTGTTATGCTTGTAAAAGCAGATGGTGAGCAAATCAGAGGTAGAGTATCTAAACTTATAGGATTTAAAGGTTTAGAAAGAATGGATATTAATAAAGCTGGTCATGGTGATATTGTAGCGATCGCTGGATTTGAAACTATTGATGTTGGAGATAGTTTATGTGATCCATCAAATCCTATGCCACTAGATCCTATGCATATTGAAGAGCCAACATTATCTGTTACATTTGCTGTAAATAATTCACCATTAGCAGGAACAGAAGGTAAATATGTAACTTCAAATAAGATCCAAGAAAGACTTGATGCTGAGATGAATACAAATATTGCTATGGCTTATGAACCACAAGGGGAAGCTGCATTTGAAGTAAAAGGAAGAGGAGAGTTGCAGATCACTATATTAGCTGAAAATATGAGAAGAGAAGGTTTTGAATTTTCTATATCACGACCTGAAGTTATCGTAAAAGAGGTTGATGGTGTAAAAATGGAACCATTTGAACATCTAATCTGTGATATACCTGATGAGTTTAGTGGTAGTGTAATAGAAACTTTAGGGAAAAGAAAAGCTATTATGACAAATATGGTGCCTATGGGTGATGGTCAAACAAGAGTTGAATTTGAAATACCTGCTAGAGGTTTGATTGGTTATAGAGGAGAATTTTTAACTGATACTAAAGGTGAAGGAGTTATGAATCACTCATTTTTAGATTTTAGACCATATTCAGGAACGGTAACAAGTAGAAAAAATGGTGCATTAGTTTCTATGGAATCAGGTGAAGCTGTAGGATATTCTATTTTTAATCTACAAGATAGAGGAATTATGTTTATCAAACCACAAGATAAAGTATATAATGGGATGATTATTGGTGAACACTCAAGAGAAAATGATCTTGATGTAAATCCAATCAAAGGTAAAAACCTTACAAATGTAAGAAGTAGTGGAGCAGATGAAGCTATTAAACTTGTGCCACCTAGAGAACTTAGTTTAGAGTTAGCACTAGAGTGGATAGAGGATGATGAGATTGTAGAAGTTACACCTACAAATATTAGAATTAGAAAAAGAGAATTAGACCCAAGTCTAAGAAGAAGACAAGCAAAACAAAAAAAGAATGCTTAAAACATATGATGTTATAATAATAGGAGCTGGTGCTTCTGGACTTATAGCATCTATTATTGCAAAACTTGATAATAAAGAGGTTTTGTTAGTTGAACAGATGCCAAATATTGGCACAAAACTCAAAGCTACTGGCGGTGGTAGATGTAATCTTACCAATAAGCTACCGCAAAACACTTTTATAGAGCATTTTGGCAAAAATGGAAGATTTATACAAGATGCTCTAAATACCTTTTCACAACAAAATCTTATTGAGTTTTTTGAATCACTTGGGATAAAAACAGATGCCAAAGATGGTTTTAGAGTTTTTCCTATTGGGCATAATTCTCAAACAATCATAGATGCTTTTAAAAATAAACTATCTCAACTAGATATCAAACTACAACTAAATTGTGCTATTTCTTCAGTATCCAAAAATGATGATATTTTTTTAGTATCTAGTAAAACTGATAAATATTTTTCCAGAAATCTTATCATTGCTACTGGTGGTTTAGGGTATGCTAAACTAGGTGCAACAGGTGATGGATATAATATCGCCAAACAATTTGGGCATACTATTACTCAACTTGCACCTGCTATGATGCCACTAAAAACAAAAGAGAGTTGGGTGAAAAACTGCAAAGCTAATACAATACCAAAAACTACTATTAAAATAGATATACCAAAATATAAAAAGTTAAAAGCATCTGGGGATCTTATATTTACAGATGATGGATTAAGAGGTCCTGTTGTATTAGATTTTGCAAGAGAGATTAGTATGCTACTAAATACTTATGATCAGGTGCCTATAAAAATAAATCTTACAAAAGGTAAAAATCAAGAACAGATATATCAACATCTCAAATCAAACTCTATATCTCATCCAAATAAAAATATTTTACAAATCTTACAAACTTTGATCCCTAAATCTGTAGCTATAGAGTTTCTCAAACTTTTAAAAATAGATCCAACCATAAAATATAATAAAATAAAAGGTGACAAAAAAGAGCAACTTGTGCAGATTTTAACGTCTACACCATTTACAATAATCGGTCACAATGGTTTTAAACAAGCTATGATCACAAGAGGTGGTATTAGCTTAAAAGAGATAGATCCTAAAACTATGCAAAGTAAACTCACTAAAGGATTATATTTTTGTGGTGAGGTTATAGATATAGATGGACCATGTGGTGGTTATAATCTACAATGGGCTTTTAGCAGCGGTTATTTAGCAGGCAAACTTTTATCTTAAACCCTTAATTTCTCCCAACTGCCTCGATTTATAATCTCCTAAAATAGCAAAATTACTCTTTTATTTAAAATTCTATTCTAATTCCAACTGCATAAGTATCAAATCTTCCCCATCAATAACATCAAGTTCTATACTCTGACAATGCGGACAACAATATTCATTTTTTTCCAATGTTGATTCTTGATTACACTTATGACACTTTATGATTATAGGCTGAATATTTTGTATATATTCACAATCCTCACACACGGTTCCCTCTTTAAATGTATCAAATGCAGTTTGAAGCAGATCTGGCTCAATTCCACTCATAACTCCAATTTTTACAACCACTTTCATTACTTTTGTAGCATTATTTGCTTTTGCATTATCTTCACATTGATCTAATAAACTTTGGACTATACTATATTCGTGCATTTTTTCACCTTATAAATTTTGTAATATTAAATTTAATTCTTCTTTTGATATATTTTCTTTATCTGTTTTACTATAAATTGTAAGTAAAATTATTTTATCATTTTTAATTTTTACTAATGTAATGATCCTAAACCCTCCACTTTTTCCAGTAGGAATTGAAGAGTTTGGTATTCTAATTTTATAACAATCATTACCTAAAGAAGTGCCAAGAATTGGATTACCCAAAAGCTCTTTTTTAAATATTTGTAAATCTTGCTTGATTTTTTTATATTTTTTAAAAAGTTGTTTTAACTCTTTTTCAAATTGTGATGAAACTTCTATAATCATAATACTTCAAGCACTTCATCTAAAGTTTTTAATTTTATTTTCCCTTGCTCATAAAGTTTTACCTCTTGAACTGCTTCTTTTAAATCCTCTAAAATTTTCTCTTTAGAAGTATTATAAACCTCTTCATCTCTCATCTCAAAAGGAAGACCACCAACTTTTTGAACTTTGTTTAAAAAGATATTTATTGCATCACTTACACTTATACCATAACCTGAAAATATCTCTTTTGCACTATCCCAAGCGATTGGATCTACTTTGATAGAAGTTTGTTTTCTTACACTTTTTATCATTTGAGCAACCTTTTTATAATTCTTTCGAAGTATTATACCATTTTAATCTTTTAGGAGTTTGAATTGAACAGATTTTATAGACAAATTCATATCTTAATTTATGAAAAATCGAATCCTCTTTCCAAAACTCATCATACATTATTTTTATCTCATTTTCTTTGCATTGTTCTATATAATTTTGATTTTCTTCTAAGAAATCTTCCTTATCCCAGATAAAATCATCATATTTTTCTTCATCCTTTATCAAACTTTGACAAAAAAGCTCAAGATTGTTTTTGTAATCTTGCTTTTTAAATAGTTTATCAATAAGCCCCATATCTAAAGCACTTGCCATATTTATTGGCAAACAAGCTTCAAGAAGTTCTTTTGCTTTTAGCTCCCCTACTCTTTTAGGTAAAGAATATGTATGATATTCACTTCCACTAAGTCCCAAAGTTTTATAGTGTGGATTTAAAATTCTGCCATCTTGTCCCACTACAAAATCACAAGCTGTTGCTAAAAACACCCCACCAGCTCCTGCATTTTTACTTAAACTTGCAATCGTGATAACTTCAGGGCTAAAAATAATACTTTTTACCAAATCATTGATAGCATTGATATTACTCCAACCATCTTCACCATTTTTTGCACTATCTTCCAAAATATTTAGATTTATTCCATTGCTAAAAAAATCATCTCCACCACAAAGCACTATAACTTTTACTTGCTCTTTTAGATACTCAAAAGCATATTTTAATCGCATACATTGCTCTGCTCTAAATGCACCATTTAAAAAATCAAAACTCAAATATGCAACATCATCTTTTATATCGCAACTTATCTCATAAAATGTTTTGTAAGATTTATCAAAAATAAGTGGTAATCTATTTTCTTTGATCCCTTTTAGCTTATCTTTTAGCACATAAGTAGCAGGTAGTTTAAATCTATTTATCTCTTTTAAATGTGTTATCCATAAGCAGCCATCAATAGTGCTAATACAAATTGCTCCATCTCTTTTGGCTAAAATTTCTTTTGGTTTATCACTTGCTGATTTTTCATCTTCAAAAGCTCCAAATAAATAGCACTTTACTCCTAAAATCTCATCTAAAACTCCTGGAAAACTATCACTAAAATTTATTTTTTTTATAATTTTTTTAGTTGTATCTTTTTGCCAATTTATAGCTCTGTGTTTTTGAGTAAGTTGTGTGTGCATTTGAGTATTTGGTTGTTTTATTGGTGTAAAGTTTTTATCTTTTAAATTTTGAAGTAATATCTCAAGTGCATCTATACTTGCATAAAAAGTTTCATTTCTATAGATACTTGATTTTGTAGTATCTTGCATAGCAAAATCTACACTTGCATAAATATCTCCACCATCAAAATCATCATTTGCTCTTAAAATTACTACTCCCCATTGCTTTTTATTTTCCCTTAAAGCATTATCTATACTATATGCTCCTTTATCTCCAATAATACCAGGGTGTAATATAAAAGTTGGATAAGTAGTAAAAATCTCTTTAGGGACAAATTTTTTTAAAAATGGACAAATAATAATATTTGGATCAAACTGTTTAATCTCGTCTATCATTTGCTTTTCATTTATAGCATATACTATATCTACTGCAAAACCTTTATTTTTTAAAATAGTATAGTAACTTTGAGATATAGAGTTAAAAGTAGTGATAAGTAAACTAATTTTTTTCATTTTGATACCTATATTTAAAAATATCATAAACAGACATTATAAAATCTGCCCGCTTTGATAATACCATTTACCATTTTCTTTGATAAATCTACTTTTTTCTGTAAAACTATTATCTTGAGTATCGCAAGATATAGTAGCTCTAAATGTTACATAAGCTTCACTATTGCCATCTATAAATTCTAAAATTTCTAATTTTTTAAATTCACAATTCTTACTAAAAGATTTTAAATCATCAAAATCTTTTTGAAAAGTAGAAGTTTTTATAATATAATCAATTTTTTCAATAGCAAAAGCTGTATATCTGCTTTTCATAAGTTCTAGTGCTGTTTTTGCCACTAAACCTTTGTGATATTTACCGCAACATTTTTTATATTTTATACCACTTCCACAAGGACAAGGGTTATTTATACTAAATTTCATAAATAATTATATCAAAATAATATTAACAAATCCTAGGCAATAACTCACCACTTGGAGTATCTAAAAATCTTTGTGTTCCATAACTACTATTTAAAATAACTTTTTTATTATGAGAGTTAGTCACTTTTGCTAAAATTACTGCATTATCATTAAACTTTTTTAGAATATCAAGTGCTTTGTTAGCATTATCTTCAGGAATTGCCAAACAAAATGTCCCCTCATTTGCTAAAGCAGTTGCTTCAAATCCCAACATCTCACAAATTCCTTGCACCTCTTGTGATACTGGTATTTTATCTTCATCTACTTCTATACAAATATTGCTTTGTTTTGCCCACTCATTTAATACGGCACTAACACCTCCTCTTGTAGCATCTCTTAGAGCGGTGATTTTAACACCACTATTAATAAGCTCTTGAACTATTGGGTAGAGTGAAGCACAATCAGATTTTAATTCACTTTCAAGCTCAATCCCTTCTCTTGCACAAAATATTGTTGCACCGTGAGCTCCTATATCTCGACTTACTAAAATCAGATCTTCACTCGTGATATTATTTGAACTAATACCTTCGTATTGAATCTCACCTATTCCACTTGTATTTATAATAATTTTATCAATAGTTCCTTTTGGCATAACTTTTGTATCACCACTTACAATGATTACTTCATTCGTCTCAAGCTCTTTTTTCATACTTCGCACTATTTTTTCTAAATCTCTAGTGCTAAATCCCTCTTCGATAATCACACCAACAGTTAGATATTTTGGCTTAGCTCCCATCATAGCTAGATCATTACAAGTTCCACAAACTGCTAATTTACCTATATCTGCTCCATTAAAAAATAATGGACTAACCGTAAAACTATCTGTGCTATAAGCTATATTTTGTTCAACTTTTAATACTGCCGCATCCTCAGATTTACTTAATATATCATTTTTAAAATATTTATAAAATATATTTGTAATAAGTTCATTATTTTCTTCTCCACCATTTCCCATAGACAATGTTATATTTTTTTGCATTTTTATCCCTTGATTTTTATTTTTTATTTTAATATAATTCTTTTATGTGAATATAGTTTCATACTTATAATTCTGTTGCTAGTAGTAATAAAATTATATTGAATAAAGAGTTATAACTAATTTCATAGCCCTTTTTCATATCAAATTTCCATATTTATAATAAGCTGCACAAGCACCTTCACTACTAACCATACAACTTCCAATAGGTTTATTTGGTTTACAAGCAGTTCCAAATATTGTGCATTCTGTTGGATGTGCCATACCTCTTAAAATATCACCACAAATACAAAGCTTATGATCTTCTATCTCTTGAATTGGAAGTATATCTTTATATATAATTTCTGCATCTATTTTACTAAACTTATCTTTTAATTTTAATCCACTATCAGGCACATTTCCTAATCCTCTCCATTTAAAAAGACTTACCTTATCAAAATATTTATTTATAAGCTCTTGTGCTTTTAGGTTTCCATCATATGATACTACTCTTTTGTATTGTATCTCATTTTCACATCTTCCTTGAGTGAATTGTTTAATTATCATCAAAACACCCTCCATCATATCAACTGGTTCAAATCCAGTAACTACAACTGGGCGATTGTATTCTTTCGGAAATTTATCATAAATTTTACTACCGCTTATTACACTTACATGGCTTGGTCCTAAAAATGCATCTATTTGATTATTGTAGCTATCCACATGTACATCACGACTGTCTATTAATTCTACCATAACTTCTGGAACTGTTACATGATTGATATGAAAAAATATATTTTTTATATCTTTTTTTATCACTACATCTACAAGTGCTGCAGTCATTGGGGTAGTTGTCTCAAATCCAATAGCAAAAAATACTACTTTTTTATCTTGATTTTCATTTGCTATTTTTATACATTCCATTGGACTATATACAAATCGAACATCTGCCCCTTTACTTCTTGCATCTTGTAAGCTTCCATTACTTCCAGGCACTTTTATCATATCCCCAAGTGTTACTAAAATCACATCATCTTGAAGTGCTAAAGTATAAGCATGATCAATTCTATGCTTTGGCATAATGCACACGGGACAACCAGGACCATGTATAAACTTTATATTATCAGGCATCAACTGAGGTAATCCAAACTTCATAATAGTATGAGTATGCCCACCACATACCTCCATAATATTTATAGGCTTTTGAAGTTTTTTAGATTCCTCTTCAATAAGCTTCGCATAGGCTTTGATAGTGTTGCCATCTCTAAAATCATCATATAGGTTTTTTAACTCTAACTCCATTTATTAACTCCAATCGTGAATGTGAAAATGTGAATGAAAAACATCACTGTGTTTATGTTTATGCTTATGCATCAAGTTTGCTTTTAAAAGTATCTGCTCATTTTGAAAAAGAGCTTTTATATCCCCATCATAAATAATACTATGACTCTCATCTATAACTATAGCTCTGTTGCCAAGCTCATAAGCAAGACTTAGATTGTGTGTCGATATGATAGTAGTTACATCTAAATTATATAAAAAATCTATAAACCAACCTGTTGTTTTAGGATCCAAATTTGCTGTTGGTTCATCAAGTAGCAAAAGGGTTGGGTTTGTTGCAAAAATAGCACAAAATGCAACTTTTTGTTTCTCTCCACCACTTAACTTTAGGGGGTTTTTATCTAAAAGATGCTCTATCTCAAACCTTTTGGCAATCTCTTTTACATCTACATCCAAACCCAACTGCTTTATACCAAAAGCTACCTCCTCATAAACAGTAGCATTGAAAAGCAGAGTATCTGGGTCTTGAAAAAGTATGGCAACATCTTTTCTAAACTCTTTTACCCTTTTTTTTACAAAACTTTTATCTACCAAATTTTCTTTGTAAAAGTATTTGCCACTACTTGGAAAAATCAGTCCTGCCAAGATTTTAAGAAGTGTGCTTTTTCCACTTCCATTGTTTCCCAAAAGGACTATTTTTTCACCCTCTTTAGCTTTAAACTCAAGATTTTCAAGGGCATATTCAGACTCATATTTGTAGCTGATATTTTCAAGATTAATCAAAAAATCCCCTTGCCTTTAGAGCTAATGTTCTCTCATGTGAATTGTGTAGAGATTTTTTTAAAAAATAGTAAAACATAGAGCTTATAAACTCTTTTTTGTTTTTTTGTGAGAGTGGATTAACTGACCTGCTTTTTAAAGAGAGTATAAAATCATCGTATGTTTTTTTGAACGAGGATATCTGCGAGAGTGTTGCCACAAAAAGAAACTTTAAAGATTTTGAAAAACTTACAGCTTCTATAATGTTAATTTTACCAAAACCATAAAGTGTTATAAAGGTTATGTCAAAAACTCTTAGATTGAATATTAGTAAAAAATCATCAAGAGGTTTTGATAGGATGGCACTTTGGATAAGGTATCCAATGGTTACACTAAGATTAAAAAACAATATAGCCTTAAAACTTTTATATGCAATTTTTTGTGATAAAAACAGAAAAAAGATACCACTTAATAGTAGTATCTCTATGCAGTGGATATTTGTAAAAACTACAACAACAAAAAGCAGTAAAAAAAACAATACTTTATTTTTCAACAACAAACCTTTTTAAAAGATAAAATATACTAAAAACAGTTGCCATACCCACCAAAGCACTAAAATAATAACTGCCGACATCTCCAAAAAAAGTTGTCTGATAATCACCAAAAATAGCACCTACCCCTTTGGCATTTTCTATCCCTTTTGGGATGAAGCCAAGCTTTTGCTCATAAAAACTCTCATCCCACTCACCCCATGCAGGGTTTTGGGTGATTAAACCAAAAGGCACCAATAAAACAATACCTAAGAGATAGTAGTATATCTTTTTCATTTTGCATACTCTTTTATAAGATTTGGTTCAAGTTTTACCAAAAATTTATAGGCAAGTTGAGTGAAAATTCCCTCAACTACACCAAAAAATAAAATATGACTCCCAACAAGTGCAGGAAAAGTAACATCTAAACCAAAAGGGAAATAAAGGGGCTTACCATCTTGAAGAGCTATAAGAGGCTGAATGCCAAGTACAAAGGCGACTAAAATAGAGGATGCAACAGCACTTACCCAACCCGCAATAAAAGGTGCATATTTATAAGATTTAAATCTATCATAAGCGATTTTTGCACTAAATGCACCTAAAAATCCCATAGAGAGTGCATTTATGGCAAACGATGTTATCCCTCCATCTCCAAATAAAATAGCTTGAATAAAAAGAACAAGCGATAGAGATAAAAAACCTATCCAAGGAGAAAAAAGGATGGAGATAATAGCAACTCCCAAAGCATGTCCGCTTGTGCCACCAGGGATAGGGATATTAAACATCATAATCACAAATGATAATGCACTCAAAGTTGCTATAAGTGGCAATGTTTCTTCATTCAAGTCTTTTTTAAGCTTTTTAAATGCAACAGCCCATAATGGAAGAGATACAATGTAACCGATTCCGTATGTAAGAGGGGAGATATATCCATCAGGTATATGCATTATGTAATCTCCCTATTTGGACACTCATCATCTTCAAGTATGGCTCTTTGCCTATCCTCTTCATTCATTTTATCAAGTATCTCTTGATATGTTTCCAAAGCTTCTAGTGCATATGATTCATCTATCTTTTCCATCACAAAACCTATATGAAGAAGCACATAATCACCAATTTTAACACTACCTTCTTCCATTAAGTCAAGTCCAGCTTCCCTTTTTACACCCATAGTATCAACTGTGGCTATATTTTTCTCTTTATCTATTTTTACAACTTTACTAGGAATTGAAAGACACATTATCTAAGCCCCCTTTTAAACTCTATCCAATTCACTACTGTTTTTAAAGATTCGATATCGTTAATATTTACTTCAAGTATATCTACATTTGGTTTTAGTTTTCTAGCCGTCTCTTTTTCTCTCTCTATATCATAATTGAAATATGGAAGCAGGTCTGTTTTAGTAAAAAGAATCAAATCTGCACTTCTAAACATCACAGGATATTTTGCTATCTTATCTTCACCTTCAGGGATACTAACTAATACTATATTTAAATGAGTTCCTACATCATAACTAGCTGGACATACAAGATTACCTACATTTTCCACAAAACATACATCTATATTATCCATATTGATATGATGGAGAGCTTTATGCACCATAAAAGCATCAAGATGACAAGCACTCCCTGTTTGAATTTGATGAGCTTGAATACCTTTTTCTTCCAATCTTTGTGCATCTTTGCTAGTTTCTAAATCACCCTCAACTACTGCAAATTTAAAATCAGCAATACTTACAAGATTTTCTAAAAGTGTAGTTTTCCCTGCACCTGGACTAGACATAAGATTTATAGCTAAGATATTGTTTTTTTCAAAATGTTCTCTATTGTGTCCTGCTTCATGATCATTTTTATCTAAGATTTTTTTAATCACATCTACTGTTTTTTTATCATTTAATTGAGGATTTGCATGGACCCCCGCCATTTTATCTTCATCATCATGATGATGATGGTGATGTTCTGTTATACTACAACCGCAATCTGCACACATATATTTCTCCTGTAATTATTTTAGCCTAAAAGCATATTTGTTCTAACTGCTACTGATATTACCTCTGCAGTTGCAAAAATTCTTCTTATATTTTTTTTATTATTTGATAAATTTTGATTTATATATAATATAACTGCACCAAATCCTACAAAAATTCACATAACCCAAGATGTAAAAGCCAATACAAGTGTAAAATCTACTCTTTTACCATCTATAAAATGAATAATTATTCGTATCATATACAAAAAGATATAAAAATAAAATAAGTTTTTTGTTGTCTTATATATTTTTGGGACTAAATTATGCTATAATATCAATATGAGATGTATATATTGTAACCATACTAAACTTTACACTTTAAACACAAAACAACTAAAATGTGCAAAGTGCAAAAGAAAATTTAGTCCAAAAAAACTTAGTCAAAAACAAAACATCATAAAATGTTTTTGTGAAAACTATACAATCAATCAAGCGAAACAAAAGCTAGGAATAAACTATATCACAATCCAAAAAGAATATTTATCTATTAGAAAATATATAGCTTCGTTTTTAGAAAATCAATATAATCAAAACAATGTAATATCTTATGATGAATATATATATCTTCCTCAATCAAAAAAAAGAGTCAAAAAAAATATTTTTGATGCTTTTAATTTTTTAACATTTGAATATGATACTAAAATATATAATTTAATGATGCCAAGTTTAGAAAAATATAAAACTCAATTTTTAAAAGAGGGGGTCCATGAAGTATATTTTAAAGAGTTTTCAAAATTTATGATGTTTAATAAAATAGCAAAAATCCAAAAAAGAGATAATAAAATACAACAATTTTGGATATTTTTTGAAAATGAAATTAAAAAATATCTAGGGGTTAAATATGCAATTTCAGTTGTCAATGCATCGGCTGCAATTTCATTAGCACTTAGTTCAATTGATTTAAAAAGAGGAGATAAAGTATTAATGAGTGTTAGTACTTTCCCAAATGCACCAGAA
>CAJXII010000020.1 GCA_913054415.1 uncultured Arcobacter sp. | reverse complement strand
TATATATCAAATATAAAGATAAAACTGATATGATTTTTGCAGTCAAATCTGTTATAATGTTAAACAAAAAAGGGAGATGATGATAAAAAATATTTTTAATCTATTTATAGTATTTATACTAAGTGGTAATACAATTTATGCCAATGAAAACAATAGCACAAAAAAGGCTACTCAACTAGAGATGTTTTTGTTTAAAATAGGATTTACCTCTATGCTTCATGATATAAAAAATCAAAAAACTAATATAACTAGCAATACCAATGATATCAAAATATTACAACAAAAAATAGATTATATTATCCAAGAGTTAGATAAATTGAAATCTGATCAACAAGCTAATATTTTAAATAGCTATAAACAACAACTTATCCATAATCAAGACAATTCAAATGTATTATATAGTATAGATACTCAAAGTATAAATATTAGACAATACCCATCTTTAAAATCAAAAATCATAGGACAAATTACTTTTAATCAGAAAATAAAAATTAGTTTTTGCAACAAATATAAATGGTGTAAATTGGCTGATCAAAATGGTTATGTTGCTAAATTTTTACTACATAAAATAGAGTATTAATATATTTTTCGATAAAATACTTAGAAAATAATATAAGGTGAAGTTATGAATTTTTTAGATATTAAAAACCAAATGATAACTTTTTTAAGAGATGAATTAAACAATATAGGATTAAAAAAAGCAGTCCTTGGTATAAGTGGTGGGCTTGATAGTGCTATTGTTGCTATACTAGCAAAAGAGGCTTTTGGCGATAACTTCAAAGGTGTATTTCTTCCATCACATTTATCAAGTGACAATAGCTTAAAAGATGCCAAAATACTATGTGATAAGTTTAATATAGATTACGAGGTGGTGCAAATAGCTCCAATAGTTAAAGGTTATTTTGACAATATAAAAGATGCTACGCCACTTAGAATTGGTAATTTTAGTGCAAGAGCAAGGATGGCTGTGCTATATGATATTAGTGCAAAAGAGGATGCTATTGTAATAGGCACAAGTAATAAATCAGAGATACTTTTAGGATATGGGACACTATATGGAGATACTGCTTGTGCTATTAATCCAATAGGGGAGATGTATAAAAGTGATGAGTATGCTTTTGGTGAATTTTTAGGAGTTCCACAAGAGATATTAGATAAAAAACCAAGTGCTGATCTTTGGGAAGATCAAAGTGATGAGGATGATCTAGGATATACATATAAACAAATGGATGATGTCCTAAAAGAGCTTATAGATAACAACAAGACAAAAGAGGAGTTAGTAGCAAATCAAGTAGATGAAGAGCTTATTGATATGTTGCTATATAGAATAAAAGCTAATAGTTTTAAATGCAAATTACCAACTATAGCAAAAATAAATTGGGGAAAATAGATATGAATAATTATAAAGAGATACCATTTTTTAGACCATCAATAGATAATAAAGAGTTAGAATCTATTAAATCTGTATTAAGTGGAGAAAAAACAAATAAAGTTCAAGAGTTAGAGGATGAATTAAAAGAGTATATAGGTGCTTCTTATGCTATTGCTACTTGTAATGCTACAGCAGCACTACATCTAGCATTAAGTGCTATGGAGTTAAAAAGAGCAGATAAGATACTAATGAGTGTAAATGCTTTTCCAAGTTTGCCAGAGGTTGTAAGACACTTTGATGCAGAGCCTATTTTTATAGATATAGAAGATGATGGATTTAATATAAATATAGATAAACTAGAGGAGTATTTAGAAAATAATAACTCTAAAAAACTAAGAGGGATATTTGTCTCTTTTGTATCAGGAAAAGTGCCAGATTTACAAAGAATCTATAAAATTGGTAAAAAATATAATGTTTTAATCATAGAAGATGCTATAAGTGCTTTAGGAAGTATGTATAAAGGGGAGATGGTAGGATCTTTGGAAGCTGATATGACAATATTCTCTACAAACTATTCAAATGGTAAATCATCTTTAAATAATAGTGGTTTTATAGTAACATCAAATGAGGAGTTAGCAACTAAAGCAAAACATCTAAGAACACATGCTTTAACTACAAGTTTTGATGAATATGGTAATCTTGATTATATATATGATATTACTGCTATAGGGCATAAATACGATATGACAGACTTAGAAGCTGCTTTTAACTTAGCACAATTTTTTAAAACAAATGATTTCTGTGATAGACGACAAGAGATAGCAAAAATATACAATGAAAAACTAGCTGGATTAAAACATATATCATTACCTGCTTATGATGAGGAGCAAATTTTTACCCAATATATCATAAAAGTAGATAAAAATAGAGATGCTTTTGCAAGAGCTTTAAAAGATGATGGGATCTCTACAGGATTGCACTATATCCCTTTGCATCTTTTATCATACTATAAACAAAAGTATAAACTAAAAATTACAGCTTATCCAAATGCTTTAAATAACTATGGGCAAATCTTATCTTTGCCTATATATCCATCTTTAAGTGATGATGAGGTAAATTATATTTGTGAAATGATTAAAAAAATAGATAATGAATGGATCTAAATCATTTTGGTATAACTGGATAGAACAATATCTGTTCTTTCCAAATGCCTTACAACAACTAATATCAATAGCAGTTTTGCCATTGACTGTTGTTTATTGTGTTATAACTGCATATAAAAGAACTCAAGCAAGAGTGATAGATTTTGGTATTGATATTATTAGTATAGGCAATATCATTGTAGGTGGTAGCGGTAAAACACCAATCACAATAGCTTTGGCAAACTATATATATAAAAATAATCTTAGAAAAAATATCACAGTTATCTTAAGAGGATATGGAAGAAAATCACAAGGTTTATATATCGTTTCAAAAAAAGGTAAAATCTTAGAAGATGTTAATATCGCTGGTGATGAAGCTTTATTATTGGCAAATAGTTTAAAGTTTGCTACAGTAATAGTAAGTGAAAATAGAGATAAAGCTATAATAGAAGCTAAAAAATTAAATAGCGATTTAGTTCTTTTAGATGATGGATATAGCAAACACCATATCAAAAAATTTGATATTTTAGTAAGACCAAAAAAAGAACCTCAAAATATATTTTGTCTGCCAAGTGGTGGATATAGAGAGACAAAAATGATATATAGTTTTGTAGATATGGTTTTAAAAGAGGATGAAGATTTTACAAGAGATGTTTGTTATAAACATAAAGATCAAAAAATCGATACATTACCCAACAATACCATATTGCTTACTGCTATTTCTAAGCCTTATAGGTTATTGGAGTTTTTACCAAAAAATATAAAAGTGGTATCGTTTGAGGATCATTATTACTTTACACAAAATGATATAAACAATATCCAAACTAAATATCCAAACTATAATATTGTTACTACACAAAAAGATTTTGTTAAATTACAACAACTTCAAATTCATAATAATATCTATATTTTAGATCTTGATATTAAAATTAATGATGAAAAATTAGAAAAAATAAAACAACTATTAAAGGATGATGATGCAACCAAAGAAGATTAGAAAATGTTTATTTCCAGCTGCAGGATATGGGACAAGATTTTTACCAGCTACAAAAGCTATACCAAAAGAGATGTTACCAATCCTTACAAAACCTTTACTTCAATATGGAGTAGAGGAGGCTATAAAAGCCAATATTGATACGATGGCAATAGTAACTGGACGAGGTAAAAGAGCTATAGAGGATCATTTTGATAGATCTTATGAACTAGAAGATCAAATCAATGGAACTTCAAAAGAATCTTTGATGAGTGGTATTAGAAATATTGTGCAAGACTGCACATTTTCTTATACAAGACAAGTTCAGATGAAAGGGCTAGGTCATGCTATCCTTACAGGTCAAACCCTAATAGGAGATGAACCTTTTGCTGTAATTTTAGCTGATGATCTGTGTGATAACAACAATAAAGATACAGTTTTAACACAGATGGTTAAGATATATGAGCAACATCCAGATTGTTGTATAGTAGCTATAGAAGAGGTGCCAAAAAATGAAACAAATAAATACGGTGTAATAGATGGAAAACTAATCGAAGATAATCTTTATCATGTTAATAATATGATAGAGAAACCTGATCCAAAAGATGCACCTACAAATTTAGCAATTATTGGACGATATATCCTTATACCTGAGATATTTGATATAATCAAAGATACAAAACCAGGCAAAGGCTCTGAGATACAAATCACAGATGCACTTTTGACACTAGCAAAACAGGGTAAAGTTTTAGCTTACAAATTTGATGGGATTAGATTTGATTGTGGTAGTGTAGATGGATTTGTAAAAGCAACAAATTATTTTTATGCTAAGAGTTAAAAAATATGAACTATTCTAAAAATTTTTATCAAATAAAATCAAATGAAGAGATATTTGAAGCACTAAAAGAGGAAGTAGATATAATAGGATACTATAATCTTCCACTTCAAGATACAACATCTATAAAAGAGTATGCAAGAACAATAGATAAAAAATATATAGCAATAATAGGTATAGGTGGTAGCACTTTAGGAACTATTGCTATATATAATTTTTTAAAAAAAGCAAATAGTTATGATAAATTTTTGATCTTTTTTGAATCTACTGATCCTATGGATATCAAAGCAAGACTAAACAAGATCAAACTAGAAGATACACATTTTATAGTTATAAGCAAATCTGGAACTACAATAGAAACAATTAGTATTTTTAAATATTTAAGTTCTTTAATAACAATTAATAAAACAAACTGCACAATAGTAAGTGAACAAAGAAGCAAATTAACACAATTTGCAGATAAAAACGATATTCAAACATTTGATATTCCTATAAATGTAGGTGGAAGATTTTCTGTGTTTTCTGCTGTTGGGTTATTGCCGTTAGCAATCATTGGAGTAGATATAGATAATCTTCTAGCAGGAGCAAAAGAGATAAGAAGTAGTTTTTTTAATAAACAAGAGCATTATGAGCCAACTATGCAAAAGGCTAGATTTTTAGTAGAGAATAAAAATAGATTTAATATAAATATTTTATTTTCATATTCAACTGCACTTGAAGGGTTTAATAAATGGTATATACAACTTTGGGGAGAAAGCTTAGGTAAAATCAATATCAATGGTACAAGACAAGGGCTTACTCCTATTGGATTAATTGGCCCTGTTGATCAACATAGCTTTTTGCAACTTATTATGCAAGGAACTAGAGATAAAACAGTTACATTTATTAAAATAGATGATTTTAAAGAGGAGATTATTATCCCGTCTGGCACTTTAAATGGATTTGATGAGTTATCTTATGTGGAAAATCTTAGTTTTTCATATCTGATTGATGCTCAAGCAAATGCTACTATAAAAGCGGTGCAAAATCAAAAAAATATACCTTGTGATGTAATAAGTATAGAAAAAGTTGATGAATATAATATCGCAAAACTGATGTATAACTATATGCTTCTTACATCTATTGTAGGTAAGTTTGTTCAGATAAATACCTACGATCAACCTGGCGTAGAGGATGGAAAAATTATCTTAAAAGAGCAACTTCAATCTTAAACTTTTATAAAATTAGTAACTTTTCTAGCACTTAGCTATTAAAAGTGCTAATTATTTTCAAAACTTTAGTCAAATCTTATCAAAGTATGTTATAATATCAAAAAAATTTAATTTTCAAAGGAGTAATAATATGGCAAAACATGAATTTCAAACAGAAGTAGGGGAATTATTAAAATTAATGACACACTCTTTATACTCAAATAAAGAGATATTTATAAGAGAGCTTGTATCAAATGCAAGTGATGCAATAGATAAACTTAATTATCTTAGATTAACCGATGAATCACTAAAAGATGATTATGCAGATTTTAAAGGTGAAATCAATATTAAACTAGATGAAAAAGATAACTCTATTACTATTTCAGATAATGGTATAGGTATGGATGAAGAGGATCTAATCTCATCTATTGGAACTATCGCTAAATCTGGAACAAAATCATTTGTAGAAGCTCTAAGTGGTGATGCTAAAAAAGATAGCAATCTAATAGGACAATTTGGAGTAGGGTTTTATTCAGTATTTATGGTTGCTTCTAAAGTTGATGTTATCTCTAAAAAAGCTGGAACTACTCAAGCTTACAAATGGAGTAGTGATGGTCAAGGAAGTTATGAACTATCACCTTGTGTAAAAGATGAGACAGGGACAGTTATATACATCAAATTAAATGATGAAAGCAAAAGTGAATATACATCAAAATATACAGTAGAAAATATTGTAAAAAAATACTCAAATCATATAGCTTATCCTATTTTCTTAAACTATGAAGAGGAAGTTACAGAAGAGTTATCAGATGAAGATAAAGAAGCTAAAAAAGAGCCTAAAACAACAATAGAGAAAAAAAGAGAACAGATCAATGAGGCTACTGCACTTTGGACACAACCAAAAGCAAACTTAAAAAAAGATGATTATAACGAATTTTATAAAACAATCTCACACGATAGTGAAGAACCTATGGCTTATGTGCATACAAAAGCTGAAGGGGTCAATGAATATACTACTCTATTTTATATCCCTAAAAAAGCACCAATGGATATGTATAGAGTAGATTTTCAACCAGGTGTTAAACTTTATGTAAAAAGAGTGTTTATTACTGATGATGAAAAAGAGTTACTACCTACATATTTAAGATTTATAAGAGGTATTATAGATAGTGAAGATCTACCACTAAATGTAAGTAGAGAGCTTTTACAAGAAAATAAAATTATGGCAAATATCAAACAAGCATCTGTTAAAAAGATATTATCAAATATCAAAAAATTAGCAAAAGATGAAGATAAATATAAAGAGTTTATTGCAGAATTTAATAGACCACTAAAAGAGGGAGTTTATCAAGATTATACCAATAAAGAGGCTATTTTAGAGCTTGTAAGATATAAATCTACAAATGACAAAGAGAATATGACATCTTTGGCAGATTATAAACAAAGAGCAAATAGTGATCAAAAAGCTATTTATTATATTATAGGGGATGATGAAAAAGTTTTAAGAAACTCACCACTTATGGAAAGTTACAAGAAAAATGATATTGAAGTTTTAATTCTTGATGATAAAGAGATAGATGAAGTTGTAACTCCATCTATTGGAACATATCAAGATTGGGAATTTAAAGATATTACATCTTGTGAGCCACCAAAAGTTGAGCAAACAGAAGAGCAAAAAAAAGAGGTAGAAGAAAAATTCAAATCTATTGTAGAAAAAATTAAAAATGTTTTAGGCGAAGCAGTAAAAGAGGTAAAAACTACAAATAGACTATCAGATTCTCCATCTTGTGTAGTAAAAGATCCAAACGATCCTATGGCACAAATGGCAGCTATGATGAAAGCTATGGGGCAAGAGGTGCCAGAATCTGCTCCTATTTTGGAGATCAATCCAGATCATCAAATAGTAAAATCACTAAATGGATGTGCTGATGATGATATGATAGAAACTATCTCTTGGTTACTTTTAGATCAAGCTAAGATGGCTGAAGGTATAGAGATAAAAGATAGTGTTGCTTTTACAAAAAGATTAAATAAAGTTATGACTAAAGCATTATAATGAAAGAGATTGAAATCGATAAGCCTGATGAGTTTTTAAAACTCATTGAGGCAAAAAAAGATCAATACCTATATCAAGATCATCCCAACGATGGAATAGATCTATTTTTGGATGATGAACTTGAGCAAATGGGTTGGCATGCTACAACATTTGATTTTATCACTTATAGAGATATTGCTAACTTCATAGAAGCAAACTGCCAAGGAACTCTAACTTACAACAATCACCCTATGGGATTTAATGGATTTGTAATTGTAGATGATATAGAAAATGTAAGATTGGAAGTTAGAAAATTTATCCAACAAAAGATTAAAGAGAACCCTCTTGATGAGTATGATGATGATCAAAAAGAGGCTATCGAATACTTTTTATAAGAGCTATTTCGTCACATTTTGGGAAATGTTGACATTTGATACAATCTGCCCATATTTTTGGATGAGGGATAGATTCTTTATCTATGATCTTAAAACCAAACTGTTTAAAAAAACTATCTCTGTAAGTAAGCACAAGTATCTCTTTTATATCTAAAGATATTGCTTCTTGGATAGTTTGATTTACCAATTTATGCCCAATCCCTTTAGATCTATAATCATTTTGAATTACCAAACTTCTAATCTCGGCTAAAGTTGGTGTATGGATATGTAAAGCTGCAAAACCTACAATCTTATTATCTACTTTAACAACAGTATATGATCTGATATTAGTAGCTACATCATTATCATCTCTTAAAAGTATAATTCCATTGATTATTTCTTGATGAACAATCTTTTGCATAGCTGGTATATCACTTACTTTTGGTTTATAAAATACAATATTCATATTATATCCCAAACAAATAGGTTGATATTTTTTGTTCTAATTTTTCAATACCTCTATTTTTTAGATTTGATATAAATATCCCATCTGGGTATGTTTTTTTTAGTTTACTTAGATCATTTTGTTTTAGTTTATCTATTTTTGTAAAAGCATTGATAATAAGCTGATCTGCTTTTTTGATATGATTTAAAAACTCATCTACACTTTTATCTATCTCAAGTGCTGGATGTCTAGCATCTATAAGATGAACAAAAATCTGTAAAGATGGTCGTTGCTCCAAGAAATCAGTTAGATTATGATGCCAATCCTTTTTGATACTTTTTGATACTTTAGCATAACCAAATCCAGGGAGATCAACAAATCTAGCATAATAGTTGTGAATATCATCTTGTGAATCATCTTTAAATCTAATATCAAAATAGTTAATAAGTTGAGTCTTACCAGGTGTTGATGATGATTTTGCTAAATTCTTTCTTTTTGTTAAAGAGTTTAAAAGTGAACTTTTACCAACATTACTTCTACCTAAAAAAGCAACCTCTGCTTTATCTGGACTAGGAGAATCTTTTATACTTTTAGCAGATGTTAAAAATGATGCTTCAATGAGTCGCATTTGTATCCTTTGTTTTTTCTTCGATTGTAAAAGTAAATTGAACAGGCTTGTTCTTTTTACCTTCTATATGAGCATCCCCATTTGTATTGTCAAGATATATCTTATCCCCTTTTAAAATCCTACCACTTGCAGTATCTTCAAGATAACCATTACCTAAAACAATATATTTTCCTTCAAGTGGATAATATATTACTTTATCCCCTCTACCTTTAAAAGTTGTTTTGGGATTTGAAAAACTATACGATACATTTCCTTCACTAATATACTCTTTGGGGATAGTTTTATTTGTATCTTTCTCTTTCATTGTATTGATAGTTAAGTTATTACAAAATAAAAAATCATCTCCTTTAGTCATCTTTACATGGCCATTGAATTTTGTAATATTTTGATTTTGACTTGCCCAAAATTTATCTGCTGTAATATTTACTTGCACAGTTTTAGCTAAAATTACTATACTTAAACCTATTGTAAAAAAAATAATTCTTCTCATATACTTATCCTATCGTTCTTCAAAATTAAATTTAAAATCTATATTATTTGCACCCATTATATTATTTTTCAAATCAAAATGCAATCTAGTGCCTTTGAGATTATATTTTTTATAATCTATACTAAAAGGATCATCATTGTTTGCTATTTGAGTTTGTGTATTATATCTTAAGTATGGGGTATTTAAGATATATTTATTGTCACTATTTATCATCACATCGCCTTGAAGTGTTAAGATATTACCAAGTTTGATAATTTTTTTACCACTTACTATTCGTGTAGAATTTTTTTGATTATTTATTCTTGAGATTATAGTTGCTTCTTTCATCTCATCTCTGTTGTAAAAATGTTTTGCCTCTTTTGCTTGAACTATTTGTTTTACATTGATATTATCAATTTGATAAAGTGTAGAGTTTTCAAAGCTTACTTGAGCCATTTTTTTCATATTTGCAATATTTGGTTTATCAAATGCAATAGTATATAACAGTGCAAACCCAGATAACATCACTATAGAATAAAGAAAAACTCTTATCCCCATACTGTATAAAACTCCTCTAGCAATCCATCATCTTTGCAGATATATTCTATCATCTGCCTTACTGCTCCATTACCACCATTTTTTGTAGTAACTATATTTACATATTTTTTGATATACTCATTTGCATCATTTGGGCAAAATGATAAAGCAGCTTTTTTTAGCATCTTTAAATCATTGAGATCATCACCTATAGCTGCTACATTTTCCCAAGTAAGTCCCTCTTTTTTTAAGATATCATCAATAACTTTATCTTTATCGTGAACACCTTGATATAGATGAGTAATAGATAATTCATTTGCTCTTTTTTCTACAAGTTTAGATCTTCTACCTGTAATAATCGCTGATTTTTTAGATAAAATCTTATTCCAAGAAGCGATAGCCAAACCATCTTTTACATCAAAATTTTTAATCTCTTCGCCACTATTGGTATAGATAATTTTACCATCTGTTAGTGTTCCATCTACATCTAAGATAATTAGTTCAATCATAAAACACCTTTTGTGCTAGGGATTCCAATATCTTTATTTATAGCTAATGCTCTTCTTAGAGCAACTGCAAATGATTTAAAAGTAGCTTCTAATATATGGTGCTTATTTGTTCCTCTATTTGATACTATATGAACAGTTAATCCAGCATTAAAAACAAATGCTCTAAAAAACTCTTCAGCTAATTCTGTATCAAAATTTCCAACCTTACCAAATACATCTACTTCATAGACCAAATAAGGACGATTGCTTACATCAAGATCACAACTAACAGATGCTTCATCCATCACTACAGTTGCATTTCCATATCTTTCTATATTAAGAATAGGAAATATCTCTTTTTTAAGTGCTTCACCCAATACTATACCACAATCCTCTACTGTGTGATGATCATCAATATGCAGATCACCTTTACATTTTAGATCAATATTGATACCACTATGTTTGCTCAAAGCCTCTAGCATATGATCAAAAAATCCTACACCAGTATCTATATCATAAACACCACTGCCATCTCTATCAACGATACAGCTAATTTTTGTCTCTTTTGTCTCTCTTGTTATCTCTGTCATTTTAAGCTCTCATAATTTAATTTAGATATAATACCAAATTATTAATGAAAAGAGGTTAAAATGGATACAGAAGATTTAAAAAATTTTATAGGATTTGGAATTGCTGGTAATTTTGCACACCATTTAGTTCAAGCAGGAGAAGCTAGTGATTTTGTAAATGTAGAAGTGGAAGAGGAGCATGCACCAAAGGGAATATTCCCTTTTTATCTACCAAAACACGATAGCTTTTTAGGAATATACCCTTTATCTAATAAATATATCGTAACCCCAAAAATAGACAATGGCAATCTACATATGGAGCCAGAGGTTGCTTTATTGTGTGATATTGTATATCAAGATGATAAAGTTATAGATGTTGTTCCTCACTATTTTACAGCTTATAATGATTGTAGTATTAGAAAACCAGATGCAAAAAAGATAAGTCAAAAGAAAAATTGGGGTAAAGATACAAAAGGTATATCAAAAGAACTTATCAAAATAGATAAATTTTCAAATGGTGGCATAATGGATAGCTATTATATTGCTTCATTTTTAAAGCGAGATGATAAAATATATCCTTATGGTGAAGATAGTGCAGTATTGACATATAACTATTTTTATGAAAAACTAATAAACTGGATCATAAACAAGCTAAATACACAAAAAGATGAAGGACCACTTGAAGATCTATCATCATATATCAAAGAGCTTGGTTATCCTAAAAATATGATTATTAGTATAGGAGCTACAAGTTATACTGAGTTTGGTGAAACAGGATTTTTAAAAGAGGGTGATGAAACATTTGTAGTGGTATATGATAAAAACAAATATTGTTATGATGAGATATTGGAACATATCTTAAACCAAAGCTACTCTTTAGAAAATAGCTCTGTTTTACATCAAGAGGTTATCGCCTAAAGTTACGATTTGGATCTCTTTTTGTAGTTTTTTTAGATTTAGCACCAGTTTTTGGTGCTGGTTTTTTTTCTTTTTTACCTTTTTTTTGACTAAGTGATTTTTTCTTCATCTGTTTTTGCCTAGGTTGTCTATCTTTTAGCTCAAACCCCTCATAAACTTCCCGTTTTATATTTAGTCTTAAATCTCTTTCGATTTTGGTAAAATGGTTATAGTCTAATGTTGTTAATATAGATACAACTTCTCCACGATTATTAGCACGACCTGTTCTTCCAACTCTATGTGTAAAATCATCTGTTTTTTCAGGTAGTTCATAATTTATTACACAAGGCAATGATTTTATATCTATACCACGACCTGCAATATCTGTTGCAATCAAAGCTTGTAATGAGCCATTTTTAAAGTTTTTGATAGATTTTGATCGCTCTTGATATTCTATATCTCCATGGATAACTTTAATATTTAGATCTTTTAGATTCTCATATAACTCATTGGCACTTTGTTTTGTATTTACAAAAATCAATATTTGTTTATATTCATTTGAAGTGATAATCTTTCTTATTAATTTTACTTTATCTCTTTGATCAATTTTGTAAGCTTTGTGATCTATAAGAGTAACTGTATCTCTTCTATTTGAAACTTCTACTGTGACAGGATTTTGTAAAAACTCTTTTGCTAATTTTTTAATATTTTGTGAAATAGTTGCAGAAAACATCATAATTTGTCTTTTATATGAACATTGAGATAGTAAAAACTCTACAGTATCTATAAATCCCATATCCTCTTTTAGCATAGTATCTGCTTCATCTAAAACTATTATATTTATACTTGAAATATCTATTTTATCATCTTCTATAAAACTTTTTAATCTACCTGGAGTAGCTACTATGAGGTCTATACCTGTATCTAATTTTTCTAGTTGTAAAGATTTACTGATACCACCTTGAATTTTAGTGTGTTTGATTTTTAAAAACTCTCCATAAAGCGATATAGATTTGGATACTTGATCTGCTAATTCTCTTGTTGGAACTAATATTAAGCCCCTTAGGACTCTATTTTTGATATTGATAGTTTTGTTTAATTTATCTAAGATTGGTAAAATATAAGCTGCAGTTTTTCCTGTCCCTGATTTAGAAGCAGCGACTATATCTAGCCCTTTTAATGCTATAGGTATCACTTTTTTTTGTATCTGTGTTGGTTGTGTGTAGTTTTGCTTTTTTATCGCTTCTAGTATTTTATCATTAAGATTTAGTTTGTCAAAATGTTTGATTTTAAAGTCCTTGTATAGGTGTTTGTTTTCGCATTATATTTAAGATAATATTAATTTTCAATAATATTACAAAAAAATATAATAAAAAATCTCTTATTAAAGATATTATTAAAGAAAAATAGGTTATAAATTCAAGAAATTATTTTAACTATAGGAAAAATTATGTCTTTAATGATAACAGATGAATGTATTGCATGTGATGCTTGTCGAGAAGAGTGTCCAAATGAGGCGATAGAAGAGGGCGATCCAGTATATCTAATAGATTCTGATATGTGCACCGAATGTGTTGGAAGTTTTGATGAACCGCAGTGTATTGAGGTTTGTCCTGTTGATTGTATTGTATTAGACCCAGATAACCAAGAAACCGTCCAAGAGTTACAATTGAAATTTAACCAGCTTCAAGAAGAAGAATAGCTTATGGCTAAGATCACAACCATTATAGATATTGGGTCTAACTCAATGAGAATGGTTGTTTTTAAAAAAACAAGTAGATTCGCTTTTCATCTTATAAACGAATCAAAATCAAAAGTTAAAATATCTCAAGGTTCTTATGAAAATAATGGCAACCTACAACAAATCCCTATGCAAAGAGCATTTGAAGCTCTTAGATCATTTTTAGATATATCAAAAAATCTAAAATCAAGAAAAATTCTATGTGTCGCTACATCTGCACTAAGAGATGCACCAAACAAAAAAGAGTTTTTAACAAAAGTATCAAAAGAGTTAAAATTAAATATTAAAATTATAGATGGTCAAAAAGAGGCATATTATGGTGGTGTAGCAGCTTTAAATCTTCTTGCTTTAGATGATTTTGTAACTATAGATATAGGTGGTGGTAGCTGTGAATTTGCTTTTGTAGAAAATAAACATATTTTAGATACAGTATCACTAAAAATAGGAACAGTCCGAATTAGCGAACTTTTTTTTAATCATAACAATTTAGATGATGCTAAAAAATATATCCATAATCAAATAGAACAAAACAAAACAACATTTGATCAATATAAAAAACTTTTTAAAAATATAGTTGGTTTAGGTGGAACAGCAAGAGCATTAACTAGAATTATTATAGATAAAAGTAAAAGTCCTATTGATACTATACATGGATTTAGATATAAATTTGACGATGAAAAAGATCTTTTTAAGTATATTATTAAAGCACAAACAACCAAAGAGCTTAAAGTATTGGGTGTGAGAAAAGATCGATATGATACTATTGCTACGGGAACTTTTATATTTCAAACAATCTTAGAGTATTTTGAAGTTAAACATATAACTACAAGTGGAGCAGGTGTTCGAGAAGGTGTATATCTTACTGATATGTTAAGAGGCTCAAATCATATATTTCCTGCGAATTTTAATATAAGTGTTAGAAGTTTATTAGATAGATTTGTAGATGATGAGCAACAAAGCAAATTTTTAGGTGCCAATGCTAGTAAAATATTTGATATTTTAGAACCTATACATAATCTTGATGATAAATATAGATCTATTTTAGTAATAGCATCCAAACTTCAGCTCATAGGGATATCTTTAAATGTCCATAAACACGAAGATCATGCTTTTTGGTATATTTTACATGGATTAAACTATGGCTTTACACATAAACAAAAAGCACTTATTGCAACTATTGCAAAATTTACCACAAAATCTTTACCTACAAAAAAAGATATAAAAATTTTCAAATCATTATTGCCAAATATTAAAACTATAAGATTTTTAAATTTTATGATGACTTTAAATATTATTTTATTTAAACAATTTAATAACACAAAATACCAATATAAGCTAGAAAATAGGACTTTAACTATTATTGCACCACACAATCAATATTTAGTAAAGCAAGAATTAGATAAAATGGAGACAATAGATAATATTCAAATAGTATATAAGGTTGGCTAATGAACAATAAACCACAATATCATATTTTCAAAAACTCTCAATATGCTTTAGAGGGGCTAATCCATGCTATCAAAACTGAAACATCTTTTAAAATAGAGTTGTTTTTGAGTATTTTTATTATTTTAGCTATATATTTTATAGATATCAGTTTAGAATCAAAGCTGATTTTATTAACTACAGGTATTTTAGTGTTAATAGTTGAGCTTTTAAATTCTGCTGTTGAAAATGTTGTAGATCTTGTAACAAAAGAGTTTCATCCACTTGCAAAAAGTGCGAAAGATATAGGAGCTACAGCAGTTTTATTTAGTATATTATTACATATAGGTTGTTGGATTGCGATACTTTTATAAAGAGAACTTTTTATCTCATAATATTATATTTACAATATCTTTTAGCACTCTTTTAATAGGGTTTGATTTTATTGTAAACTATTTTTTTACCAACTATTATATAATTTCTTCTAAATTTACACTTCAAGAGATTATCATTACATTGGTTATCTCTTTTTGGATATCATATCTAAATAGTGGATTTAAAAAATTTATAACATTTATATTTTTAGCTTTTA
>CAJXII010000019.1 GCA_913054415.1 uncultured Arcobacter sp. | reverse complement strand
TACTTTTTTAGAATTGGATGGTAGATTTTATATTATGGATTTATTTGGGTTATAATATTATTTTATTCATATAAATTATGACAATAAAAAGCATAACTTTAATTTAAAGTAAAAAAGTGTATAATCGCTGTTCATTATTTAAGGAAGTGAAATATTGGAATATTTAGTTATAAGTTTTACACATAAAAATACAGATATAAATACTAGAGAAAAACTAGCATTTAACAATGAAGTAGAAAAAGAGGTTTTTTTAAAATCTATCATAAAATATGATAAGATAAATGAAGCTATCTTACTATCGACTTGTAATCGAATTGAGCTTATATTAAGTGTTCCAAACCAAAAAGAAACTCTTAGTATTGCTATAGATGAACTATCAAATCATTCATCTTTGGGTATTGATGAGTTATTAAATCTAGCAGATATATATGAAAACGAGAGTGCTGCACATCATATCTTTACTGTCGCTTCATCTTTAGATAGTCTTGTAGTTGGTGAAACACAAATAGCAGGACAACTAAAAGATGCGTTTAAATTTTCACTTGACAAAGGTTACTGTGCTCAAAAACTATCACGAGTATTACACTATGCTTTTAAATGTGCAGCAAAAGTAAGAAATGCTACTCAATTAGGTAGTGGATCTGTATCAGTTGCTTCTACTGCTGTTGCTCAAGCAAAAAATATTTTCAAAGATATGACAAATATAAAAGCACTAGTTATTGGTGCTGGAGAGATGAGTGAACTAGCTTCAAGACATCTTTTAAAATATGGATTTGATGTAGTAATATGTAGCAGAAACAATAAAAAAGCACGAGCTTTAGCTCAATCTATCATAAGTGATGGAAATGGACAAAGCTATAGTCAAAACCAAATAAAAGTAGAACCTTATGAAAAACTAGAAGAGTTGCTTAACTCTATGAGATTAATGGTAACAGCTACAAGTGCTCCTTATCCTATTATCAAAAAAGAGATGGTTAAACCATTTGCACATACTAGACATTGGTTTGATATAGCTTTACCTAGAGATATTGAGCAATTTGAATATGAAAATCTAAATATATATAGTGTAGATGATCTTCAATGTATAGTCAATGAAAACTTAGAGATACGAACAGAACAAGCAAAAGAGGCTTATGCTATAGTAGGTAAGATGACAAAAGAATTTTTTGTATGGCTTCAAACTTTAAGTGTTGAACCTATGATTAAAACTCTATATCTCAAATCTGATGCTATTATAGAAAAAAAGATTCAAAATGCAATCAAAAAACATTTTATAAAAGCTGAAGATAAAGAAAATATAACAAAACTATGCCAAACAGTAATGGCTGAATTTTTACACCATCCAGCAAAAAAATTAAGAGAGGTATCTACATCTATCGAAGGTGATGTGATACTTGGAACTGCTCAATCGATCTTTAATATAAAAGATTAGATTAAAGCAGTATTTTTAAGTTAAAATTTTAATCTCTTTTATCAAATATCTCTATTTTTTCTATTGTATCACCTTGTTCAATCTGATCCAAAACTTTGAAACTATCTCTATCTTGAACTTCAATATTTCCAAAAACTGTATGCACACCATCTAAATGTGGGCAAGGGACAAAACATATAAAAAATTGACTTCCACCTGTATTTGGTCCAGCATGTGCCATAGATAAACTACCTCTTTTATGCACTTGCCCATCGGCATTTGTTTCACACTCTATCGCCCAATCAGGACCACCAGCACCTGTGCCATCAGGACAACCACCTTGTGCCATAAAACCTTGAATAACTCTATGAAAGTTCAATCCATCATAAAACCCATCATTTGCCAATGTAGCAAAATTTGCCACAGTATTTGGAGTATTTTGAGGAGTCAATTTTACCCATATATCTCCATTGGTTAATCTAAATTTTGCATATTGGAATTTCTCCAATTCCTCTTGTGAATACTCATATTTTTTTAACTCTGTTTTTCTTCCGAACATATTTTTTCCTTATATAAAATTTAATCTTTGTAGTTTAGCAAATTATTCTTGAACACTAACTTTACAGTTATCTAAAATATTTGGTTTTGCAATCTTAATTTTTAGATTTTTCATACTATATTTATTTTTTAGTTTTTTTCTTATATAAATAATCGCATCCTCTATAAGTTTAAACTTTTTCTTTTTCATCATCTTTTTTACATCTGATGCAACTACACTATAATCTATAAAATTTGATTGTTTTTCATCATAAAAATACTCAAAAGATATATCTATTATAATAGTTTGTTTATTTTTTCTCTCATGTGGCAATATTCCTAAAATAGCTTTAAAAGTTAGCTCTTCTATATTAACTTGTAACATTAAGCTACTTTTGCCTCTTGACCACTTATCAATCTTACGATATTAGGGATATGTTTATAAAAAATAATAAATGCAATAATATAAACAGGAGCATTTGAGCCAATACCTAATTGGTTATTTACAAATATTGTAGATATTACAACTGCTGTAAGTCCTAAAAGAGATGATAACGATGAGATTTTTAAAACTTTGGCACAAAATCCCCAAACAACTGCACCTATTAATGTAGGTATAGGTATAAGCACCAAAAATACTCCCAAAGCAGTAGCAACACCTTTTCCACCTTCAAAATTTAGATACAAACTATAACAATGTCCCAAAACAGATAAAACTGCAATAGCCCATAAGGTCTCTTCAGGCAAACCAATAACCATCCCTACAACCACTACTATAGCACCTTTTAGGGCATCTAAAACAACAGTAGCAATACCTAGTTTTTTTGCCAATGCTGGATCCTCTTGCTTAACAACCCTTAAAACATTTGTTGCACCTATACTTTTACTTCCAGATTCTTGGATATTAACTCCAGCAAATTTTTTAGCTAAAATCAACCCAAATGGAATAGCACCAACCAAATAAGCAATAATATAAAATTGTATATTTATATTTAAGAAAAAATCCATTTTTTACCTTTAATTCAAAATTTCAAGAGATTATAACAAAAAGTTGGTTATATTTTTATTCATAAATTATTAAAGGCCTTAAAAAGTGAATTATAAAGAAGAGATAATAAAACTAAAAAATGAACTAGATGTAACAATAGCAGCTCATTTTTATCAAAAAGATGAAGTTTTTGAACTAGGAGATATTGTAGGAGATAGTTTAGAATTAGCCAAAAAAGCTATGAATTGCGACTCTAAAAATATCATATTTTGTGGTGTTGGGTTTATGGGAGAGAGTGTTAAAATCTTAGCTCCTCAAAAAAGAGTGCTAATGCCAAAAGTTGCTTGTTGTGCTATGGCAAAGATGATAGATGTAGAATTTTTTAATTCAAATCTAAAAATATTAAATCAAGCTGGTATATCAAATGATGATATTTTGCCAATCACATATATCAACTCAAGTGCAGCAGTAAAAGCAGCTGTTGGTAAAATGGGTGGATATGTTTGCACAAGTAGTAATGCTTTCAAGATTATTCAAAAAGGACTAGAATCTGGTAAAAAGATATTTTTTGTTCCTGATAGATGTTTGGGGCAAAATTTTGCAAATCAAATAGGACTCAAATCAGCTGTTATTGGTATAGATGATATTGAAGATGTTAAACAAGCAGATATTATTTGTTATAATGGATTTTGTTCTGTTCATCAACTATTTACCCCTGAAGATATAGATTTTTACAAAGAGAAATATCCTGATATAATCGTAGCAGTTCATCCTGAATGTGATGTTCAAGTAGTAAATAAAGCTGATTTTATAGGAAGCACATCCCAACTTATCAAATATATCACACAAGATCTTGATCCTGAACAAAAAGTAGTAGTTGGGACTGAGTTTAATATGGTAAATCGTCTAAGAGATAAAAATACTTATGTTTTAAGTAGCACAAAACCTGAATGTCCTACTATGAATGAGACAACATTAAAAGATCTATATCAGACACTATTGTCTATTCAAAATGAAACATTTGAAAATGAGATCGAAGTTACAAGTGAAGTAACAAAATATGCAAAATTAGCACTAGAAAGGATGTTTGAGGTTTAGTTATGGCAATAAATATAAGAAAATTCGTAAAAAATGCAATATTAGAAGACAACGGAAGAGGAGATCTATTTTTTGATATAGCTCCAAAAGGTAGATTTAAAGCAAGAGTTATCGCAAAAGATGATGGTATCATAGCAGGTGTAAAATATACAAGAGTTCTAGCAAGATCTGAAAAATTTGATTGTAAATTTTTACTAAAAGATGGTGATGTGGTTAAAAAAGGCGATGTTATAGCTGAACTTGAAGGGAAAGCAAGTATTCTTTTAAGTAGTGAACGAACATTTTTAAATATTATGCAACATGCTTCAGGTATCGCAACCAATGCAAATAAATATGCCAAACTACTCAAAGGAAGTGATATTGTATTGCTAGATACAAGAAAAACAAGACCAGGATTAAGAGATTTTGAAAAATATGCTAGTCGTGTAGGTGGTGCTATAAATCATAGACTTGGTCTTGATGATTGTTTGATGTTAAAAGATACACATCTTAAAACTATCCCCAATCTAAAAGAGTTCGTCAAAAAAGCACGAAAAAGAATCTCTTGGGTTACAAAAATAGAGATCGAATGTGAAACTTTGGATCAAGTCAAAGAGGCTATGGATGCTGGAGCAGATATTATTATGTGTGATAATATGTCTCCAACACAAATAAGAGAAGTCGCTGATTTTAGAGATCAAAACTATCCACATATTTTACTAGAAGCTAGTGGAAATATCACAGAAAAAACTATCACAGAGTATTTACATAGTGGTATAGATGCTATTAGTAGTGGTAGTATCATACATCAAGCTACATGGCTTGATTTTTCTATGAAATTTGATTAAATCATCTTACATTTTTATTTTCCATCGTCCCCGATGGGGATGCATACTGCAATTTAAAAAACAATAAACTAGATTAAAGATTTGATCTACTTCTTCCCGACTTCCACTTGGATAATGGTAGAAAACTAATAGTAACTCATTCACAAAAAAGAGCAAGAAAGGATAAGGCTAATAGAGAAAAAAGTGCGGAAGTTGAAAGATTCTTAATCCTCATCCAAAGCTTCATCTACTAGCTTACTATCGATCTCTTTTTTGGGCTTGATATTAGATACTTTTTTAAGCATAGTAACTTGAGATATTAAATTACCTCTTCCTGTGCTTAATTTTTTAAATGCTTCATTATAAGTTGTATTAGCAGTTTCAATAGATTTTCCAACTTTTTTAAGATCCTCTATAAAGCCATCAAATTTTTTATATAGCTCCTCTGCCCTTTTATAAACATCTTGTATATTTTTGGCTTGTTTTTCATATCGCCAACTATTTTCAACTGCTCTTAAAGCAACCAAAAGTGTAGTTGGACTTACTAAAATAATCTTTTGTTTAAAAGCATCATCATACAAACTTAAATCATTTTCAAGAGCTAAAAGCAAAGCACCCTCAATTGGGATAAACATAAAAATAAAATCCAAACTATTAATATTTGGAAGATCTTCATATTTTTTATTACTTAACTCTTTGATATGATCTTTTATAGATTTAATATGATTTTTTAGATAAAAAGATTTTGATTGCTCATCATTAGATGACATATATTCATTATAAGCAGTTAAAGATGTTTTAGCATCTATTATTATATCCCTATTATTTGGAAGTTTTACAATCACATCTGGCCTAAATATTTTATTTTGTTCATCTTTGATACTAACTTCCCTATGATATTCATAACCTTCACGAAGCCCTGAACTTTCCAAAACATTTTCAAGCACCATCTCTCCCCAAATACCTTGTTTTTTACTATCCCCTTTTAGTGCATTGGTTAAATTTAAAGCCTCTTGTGTCATCTTTTGATTTAACTCTTTTAAACTTTTTAACTCATTAATTAATGCTGATCTATCTTTTGTTTCTGTAATATATATATCTTCAAATCTCTTTTTAAAATCTGTAAATTGTGTTTTCATAGGGTTTAAGACATTAGATAGATTAAGTTGATTTTGCTCTTGTAGTTTTTTACTATTATTATCAAAAATTTCATTTGCTAGATTTTTAAATTCATTTTTCATTATCTTTTCATTACTTTGTAAAAGCTCTAGCTTCTCTTTCATAGATATTGATTGTTCATGTAGTTGTGTTTTAAGTTGTGATATTGTTGAGCTATACTCTTGAATCTGATTGTTGTATTGGGTATTAATATTTTCTAGTTTTTGTAACTCTTCAGATAAATAGGTGGTTTTTTGATTTAGTTTTGCTAATTCTATTTGTTGCTCTTGTTTAATATTTACTTCAGTATTTAATTCACTAGCAAGTTTTTCTAAATTTTGTGATTGTATTCGTTGCTTTTGAAATAATACTACACTTATTACAAAAAAAATCCCACTTACTAAAATCCAAATATCCATCTCTTATCCTTTTAAATAAATATATAATTACACACTATTAATATAAAAAACAAAATTCCCAAATATCCATTGATAGTGAAAAAAGCACGATCTATTTTACTATAATCTTTATGAACAATAATATGTTCAGTAGTAAGCATAATAATACTAGCTAAAATAGCGATATATCCAAATATACCCAAATCTGATTGCACTACAAATAATGCCCAAAAAACAACAGTTAAACTATGTAATATTTTTGAAAACATCATAGTTTTTTTAGCTCCAAATTTAGATGGAACTGAATGAAGTCCAAGTTTTTTATCTACTTCAATATCTTGCAAAGAGTATAAAAGATCAAATCCTGCTACCCAAAATACAACCCCTATACTAAGATATATACTCCATAATGTAATAGTCTGACTAACAGCTACTACACCAGCAATAGGAGCAAGTCCTAAAGATATTCCTAAAATAATATGTGCTAAAAAACTAAATCTTTTAAAATATGAATAGCTTCCTATTACTATCAAAATAGGCACAGATAGATACAATGCCAAACTATTTACAAAATATGCTACAACAATAAATAATAAACCATTTAGCAAAGTAAAAGTTAAAATAGCAAAAGGTTTTATCCTCCCATCTACACTTGGACGATTTATTGTTCTTGGATTTAAAGCATCTATATCTCTATCTAGGTATCTATTGAATCCCATAGCAAAATTTCTAGCACTTATTGCTGCTAATGTTCCTAAAAACAATAGTTCATAACCAAACCAACCTTGAGCAGCTACTACCATAGCTATAAAAATAAAAGGTAACGAAAAGATAGAGTGTTTAAACATCACCAATTCATTAAAGTCATTTAAAAGTTTTAATATTTTCATCATTTTACCCTATAAGGAAAATCAGCAATACCCAATATCGCATCATCCCCTTTACTATCTCCATAAGCATAAATTTTATCAAACTGCTTTATATCAATATATTCTAAAACTCTACTTAATTTTTCATCACCATAACAATTTTTTGTGCTAAATTTTCCACTAAATCTATTATCTTCAAATAAAAGTTCAGTGCATAATAGATCTACATTGTGTTTTTTTATCCATGGTTCTATCCAACATTTAATAGAAGCAGATACTACAATTACCTTATCTTGAGATTTTATATGTTCCAAAAACTTTTGATATATATCATCTCTTAAAATAGTATCCAAAACCTGAAGTGAGAAATTTGAAGCAAGTTGTTGAAATTGAGATTTTTCTATACCTTTAAAAAAACTAGCTATTAATATCTCTTTAGCAACATCATTTTTTATAAGTTTGAGTTTATACAATATAAAAATCGGTAAAAACTTTACCATTTTGAATATATATTGTTGTTTTGTGACTGTATATTTTAAAAAAAGTGGTAAACTATCTTTTGTAGTTATTGTGCCATCAAAATCGAATAATACTAGATTCATTGATAATACCTATTAAAAAAATAACACTTACCAATAGGCAACCATTTAGGAATATTATAAAATTTCTTTTTTTGAACATCAAGATAATATTGTTTATATTTTTTATAATCAAATTTTTTACATCTTGATATATAAAATTTAGCATCATCAATCTCTAAGATTTGAGTATCAAGCTCTTGACATACTTTTGCTATATCACTAGTTTGTGATATTTTTTTAGTTCTAATTAAAACTAAATCTTGATCTTTAAGTGTTCTTACATCTAAAAGTTTATCATCCAATCTTCCAAACTTAGAATTATTAAACAACATCTTAATATCTTTTTTACAATGGTATGATAAAACTGCAGCTGGTGTATATCCTGTAGCAAATAGTTTTTTAGGATCATATTGATCCAAAGCTTTGCATATTTTTGGTGTTTGTGTAAAAAGTATAATATTTGAGTATTGTTTATTGTTGCTAAAATATGATTTTGGTATAAAAATAATAGTAAGCATCAATACAATGTGGACAAGACTCCATATAAAATTATATCTAAATAATTTATCTAAATGCTCTTGTGTCAAATATGCAAACAATAAAAATCCAAATGGAATAAACAATAAAAACCAATGCAATCCTACTCTGTGAGTGAGTGAAACTTTAAAAAATATTGCCAAAGCTAAAATCAAAACAAACCATATTAATTTTACAAGTTTTTGATCTATTTTATATCTTCTATCTTTTATGATAAAATACAATCCCCAAGGTGAGATAAGATATATTATAAAACCAAAATAAACCTCTAAATATGAGATATGAAAACTATCAGAGGCAGTTCTTGCAAAGAAGTTAAACATAATATTATTCCAACAACTATTATAGTTAAAATATAGATTTTGTGCTATAAAAACAGATACAACTAAAGTTACAATCAAAATATTTTTAAACACTTTTTTACCATATACAAAAAGGGCAAACAGAAGTAAAGATACCAATAAAAATCCAGCAAAATATTTACTTAAAAATGAAAACCCCAAAAATATACCAGCTAATATACTATATCGTATATAGTATTTTGTATATTCAAATGAATATAATAAAAATAGTGTCCCCATAGCTCCAAACAATACCAAAGCAGTATCATTTGTAAATAGTGTCATCAAAATATCAATAGGCGATACCAAAAAAATCAAAGCTATAAATTGAGATTTAATTTTATCTATTTTATAAAGTTCCAATATTTTATATATCACATAAGCAACTACTAAAGTGCTTATAAATGCAAATATTCTATAAAAAATAAAACTATCACTTATAAAATTCATAAAATATATAAGCCAACCAACCATAGGGGGATGATCATAATATCCAGCACTTAAATGATCTGCCCATTTTACAAAATATGCTTCATCTCCAGTTATTGGAAGTGTTGCTAAAATAATAAATTTAAAAATAAATATAATTAAAATTAATTTTATCTTATTAATCATATTTTAGATACTTAGTTTTTTAAATATAACTTCAGGGATATGTTTAATAATCAACATTATCAACTGCCATATAGCTTTTGTATATAAGATATTTCTCTTTTTTTGTTGTGCATTAAAAATATCTTCTGCTACATCATTAGGTTGTGCTGTTAATTTCTCAGGCAAATCTAAATCTTGTGTCATTTTTGTAGCAACAAATCCAGGTTTTACTGTAAGCACAGATACACCACTTGAATTTAATCTATTTCTTAAACCACCCAAATATGCACTAAAAGCTGCTTTACTACTTCCATAAATATAGTTTGTTTTTCTACCACGATCACCAGCTACAGAACTAATACCCACTATAAATCCATCTTTATTTTGTTCGTAATCATTTGCAATAATATTTAAAATAGATACTGCACCTATATAGTTTACATTCATAGTATTAAAACTTTTTTGCCAATTTGTTTCACACTCTTTTTGATCTGCCATATATCCAGATACTACTATTGTCCCTTTTGGTTTTATATTAAGATTATCGTAAAAAGCTTGATGAGACTCTATATTAGTTATATCAAATTCACAAAGTTGAACATCTTGATTGGTTCTAATTTTTATATCATTTGCTAAACCATCCAAACTATTTATATCTCTTCCTGCTAGATATAAATCATATCCATTTTTTGCATATACTCTAGCTAACTCTTTTGCAATATCACTTTTTGCACCTATTATTAATACATAACTCATAATTAAATTCCTACTCTTTTTGATTGAATCGATTGAAATATTTTATCCATATTGTATTGCTCTCTTAAATTTCTAAATTTATCTATATGAGGATAACCTTTTTCAAAAGTATCTTTAGATACCCTTACATCTTTTGTTAGATATATCCTTCCTTGATATTTCAATACTATTTGATCAAGTTGATCTAAAAGTTCAAACAACCCTTTTTCTATTTTAAAATCAAGTGCTAAACTATACCCTTCAAGTGGAAAAGATAAATAGTTTTGATTTGATTGACCATAGAGTTTTAAAACTGCTAAAAATGAGCCTTTACCACTTTTTGATATAGCTGTTAATATCTCTTGTAATCCATCATAACTTTTATCTTTTGGTAGTATAAATTGATATTGTGTAAATCCATTTTTTCCATAAATTCTATTCCAATTATTTATAGCATCAAGTGGATAAAAAAATGTATCAATATCTACTTTTTGTCTCGATACACCATTTGGTGCTTTCTTGTAATATAGCCAATTAAAAGCTTTTACTGTTAAATTATTTAGTGCAAATGTTGGAAAATTAAAAGGGATATTTAGTTTTTTCTTTGGTTTGAAATTAAGATTTTTATCTTGTGCAAAATTACCCACCATCAATAAACATTTTCCAATCTCTTCATCTTTTGCAAGGCAATCTATCCAAGCTACAGAATATGGTAGATGTTTATATTGCTCAAAAGCTTCAAAAGTCTCTTTTAGATTTTTTGTTTTTATTGTAGTTTGCTCAATATATTGTGATTCTATTTTTTTAAGAGATATTTTAGCATCTAAAATAATACCTGTAAGTCCCATACCTCCACATGTAGCTAAAAAAAGCTCATCATCTGGTTTGCAAACTTTTATCTCTTTATTTGGTAACATCAATCTAAACTCTTCTACACAACTGCTAAAACAACCCTCTTGATGATGATTTTTACCATGCACATCACTTGCTATTGCTCCACCTATTGTGATAAGTTTTGTTCCTGGAGTAACTTTTAAAAACCACCCTTTTGGCACAAAACTCTCTATAATCTCACTTAATAAAACTCCACTTTGACAATGTAATATCCCATTTTCTTCATCAAAATCTAAGAAGTAGTTGTAATTTTTACAATAAACAATATTATCATTTAATGCACTATCTCCATAACTTCTTCCATTACCATAAGCGATAGTAGAAACACTTAAATCATCTAAATACTCTTGTAATTTATCTAAGTTTGTTAGATTAAATAGTTTGTTTTTTATTTTAGGGAACATCCCCCAGCTATATAGATTCACTTTTTTTCTCCGTAAATACAAATTTTTTATCTAAAAAATATTTTATTATATATCCTATAGATAACCCAACAATAGCACCTACATATTTTGCTTGTGGATTTGTAAATATATAATTAAATCCTATTTCAAATCCCCAAAATATCACTGTTGTAAAAACTCCCATAAGTGAATATAAAATAAATTTTATACCATTTTCTTTATGTGTTGTTGTTGTGTGATAAAAAATATATTTTTTATCTAATATATATTTTACTACTAAACCTGCTAATGTTCCTACAAACATAGCAATATATAAAGAAAAACTTCCACCATACACAAAAAAACTAATATATTGAAATGAAAGATTTACAATTGTTGATATTATAGCAAAAATAATATATCTAATTACCGTAGTCATCTATAATTTTACAACCACAATAAAACTTACAAGCCAAAATAAAATAGTATATTGCAAAAATCTATCTTTTAAAACAATTTTAGTAGGGCTTCCACTTTTTTGCTCTACAAATGTGATTTGCATATATCTAATAATCCCAAGTATTACAAAAAAAGCAGTTAAATATAGATGTGAGCTATGCAATCTGCTAATAACATCATTTGATACTGTATATAAAATATATGATACGATAATCACCCCTGCCATAAGCACCATAGATGCATTTATAAACTCTAAATTATAACCATCTATATTTTTTCTAGTCTCTTTCCCACTTAAAGATAGCAAAACATCATCTCTTCTTTTTGCTATTGCTAAAAATAGTGCTAATAAAAATGTCATAATTATAATCCACATTGATAACTGCACACCTATTACTACTGATCCTGCAAATAATCTTAGCACAAACCCTGTAGATATGATAAATATGTCTATAATCGATATATGTTTTAACCTCAAAGAGTATAAAATATTTAATACAAAATATCCAAAAAGCACCATAAATAAAGCTTGATTAAATATAAATGCAACTATAAGTGATAAAATAGATAAAATTAAAAAACTTTTTTTTGCTATATCAATAGATAATAAACCACTAGCTAATGGTCGCTCTTTTTTTGTTGGATGTTTTTTATCCTCGTCTATATCCATAATATCATTTAATATATATATACTACTAGCTATCATACTAAATAGGATAAATGCCAAAATACTATCAAGTGTATTTTCAGTAGAGAATTGAAATGAAAACAACAACGGTGCAAATATAAAAATATTTTTTATATATTGGTGTGGTCTTGCTAATAGTAGTAAGTTTTTTATCATATATTATCTATTAACAAAAATCTGCTAATAGTCCACCCTTTAACTCTTGATATTTTTGTTCTGACACTAGATTTTTTACAATATGTAGAGCAAAACAAATAGCCGTTGCTGGTCCTCGTGATGTTATAATTTTACCATCTTGAACAACTTTTGATTGATCTGTATAACCATCTTGTTTTATTTGCTCCTCAACAGATGGATAACAAGTATAGTTGCTACTTAAAACGTCTGCTTGTTTTAAAGCAAATGGTGCAGCACAGATTGCTCCTATATGTTTTTGATCCTCATTCATCTTTTTAAGTATAGATTGGATATTTTCATCATCTGTTAAAGCATGAGTTCCATCCCAACCACCAGGTAAAACTATCATATCTAAACTATCTACATCAATCTGTGTAATTGTATAATTAGCAACTACCACTATGCCATTTGCACCTTTTACATTTTTATTATCATCTAAAGATGCTGTAAGGACATTAACGCCAGCTCTTGTAAGCACATCTATAATTGTAACTGCTTCAATCTCTTCAAATCCAGTAGCAAGTGGAACTAAAATCTTTTTTGACATAACTATACTCCTTGTTTTTTAAATATCTACATTGTAGCAAAAAGAGATTTAGAATTTAATAAGTATTATTCCATTTATTATAATGAGACCACTGCACAATGAACAAATAGTTACCTATTGTAAATTTTTTTTTAAAATTTATACTATTTAGTATTAAAACTTAGTTTAAACTAAGTTTTAATATGTAATAATATCGCCAAGCTTTATTTTAAAAGGAGAACGTTATGAAGATAAACAAATTGTTATTGAGTGCTATTACAGCAACAACACTTATGAGCACTGCTGCATGTGCATTTGATGCTGAAAAAGTATTTGTTAGAGATTGTCAAGGTTGTCATGGACCTAAACACCAAGGTGGAGTTGGAGCTGATATTAGACCAGCTGCTCTTAAAAAGAAAAATTCACAAGATTTAGCTAATATCATTTTAAATGGTGTTCCAGGAACTGCTATGCCAGCTTGGAAAAAAGGTGAATCTATAGGTCATGAGTTTACAAAAGCTGATGCTGATAAAATGGTTGATTATTTACAACACTTTAAAGGTTTAAAATCTCAAGTATTAACATTAGCAAATGTTACTAAAAACTGGAGAACATTTAATAGTGCTGCAAAATTAAAGAAAAAATATCCACATGCTGTTGATGTAAAACATGTTACAGATATCTGTTTTGTAACTGAAAGAGATGCTTCTAAAGTGACATTTATTGATGGAACTACAGGTAAAAAACTTTCTACACATCCAGCTGGATATGCTGTGCATGTAACAGTTACAAACAAAAGACAACCAAGATATGCTTATTCTATCTCAAGAGATGGTCTTGTAACTATGTATGATCTTGCTTCTAAAGGGCAACAAAAAATTGCTGAATGTAGAATTGGTACAAGCTCAAGAGGGTTAGCTGTTTCTCCAGATGGTAAATATGTAATGGCAGGAAACTATGAGCCAGGTGGAGCAGTATTATTTGATGCTATGACACTTAAACCTCTTAAAGTTTACCCAACTTCTTCTGTAATTGATATGGATGGAAATATTGGAGCTTCAAGAGTTGCAGGTATTTATGATACTCCATATGGACCATATATTGCATTTGCATTAAAAGATGCTGGACATGTTTATATTATAGATTATTCTAAACCAAATTTCCCAATCGTTGGTGATATTCCAAATATTGGTAAAATATTACATGATGGTTTTGAAAATGAAGGTAAAGAGATTGGTAGATACTTAATGCAAGCTTCTCAAGGAAGTGATGTAATGGGTGTTATTGACTTTAAAACTAAATCTTTAGTTGCAAAAGTTTATACAGGTCCAGGAACTAAACCACACCCAGGTCAAGGTTCATCTTGGTATAATGATGAGTATGGTGAATTATTTGCTACTCAAAGTATGAATGTTGGTGATGTTGTTATCTGGGATAGCAACTGGGATGTTGTAAAAAATGTTAAAACTGCAGGTGGTGGTTTATTTGTAGGAACATCTGAACATACTCCATGGATTTGGTCTGATTGTGTTCTTGGTGGAAGTGCAAATTGGAACAAAATGTATCTAATTAATAAACAAACTTTAGAAACTGATAGAATTATTGAAGTTGGTAAAGATAAAGGTAAATTGATTGATGCTAAAACTCATAAAGTTATCTCTTCTTGGAAAGTGCCACATAACAAAGTATTACCAAGAATTTTACATGCAGAACCAGCAAATCATGGTCAATGGACAATGATTTCTGAATGGAATGCAGGAAGAATTGGTATTTATGAAGCAAAAACTGGTAAATTTGTTAAGTATATCAAAGGACTTACAACTCCTACATTTACTTACTCTATTGAACATAGACAAACAATTCCAGGTGCATAATAGTTATTATTAGCTTCAAAATTAGGTAGAAAGTTAAACTTTCTACCTTTTTTTATTTATATTACAACATAAGGAAAATATATGAAATTTATACTTCTATCAATACTACTTTTAGTGTCTATCAATGCTACATATTTAGATAGTAAAAGTTGTGCAGAGTGTCATGATACAATATATGAAGAGCATATGTTATCACAACATGCAAATTCATCATTATTTCAAGATGAATTTCATCGTAAAATGAAGGAATTAAATTTTCCTACAACGTATAAATGTAGTGTTTGTCATATTCCAGCAGCTAATAATCTTGATAAGATAGTATCTGGTAAATACCAACCAAGCAAAACAATAAGACAATTAGATGGTGTAAGTTGTTTATATTGTCATTCTATAGTAGCTGTTAGAAAATCACATAGGCAAAATGGGTATAGAACAACAATGAATAGAGGTGGTATCCCTATAATGTATGGAAATACACCTGATCCAGAAGAAAGCAACAAACATAAAAATCTTACATTACCTAAAAGATTTAATCTATTTGCTAATTCAAAAGTTTGTATGGGTTGTCATAGTCATAAAAGAAATGATTCTCATGATGTAGAGGTTTGTCAAATATCGCAAAATCTGGATAACTTCAAGCAAACTGATTGCATAGGTTGCCATATGCCAAAATATGAAGGTGGTAATACAAAAATAAATCGAAGAGCAAGAGAGAAATATGCAAATCATGAATTTCTAGGCATAAGAAGTGAAGATATGGTAAAAAAGGCTGTTAAATTATCATTGAAAGAAATAGACAATAATCATATAGAACTTACTATTAAAAATAAAATGGGACATCAAGTTTTACTTCAACCTATGAGATTAAAATATGTTAAAACTACTATTGTAAGAGATGGTAAAGTTATATGGCAAAACTTTAAAAAGTCACCTTATGAAGATAAAGAGGCAACATTTAGTAAGCTATTTATTGATGAAAATGGTAAACAAGTTTATCCACCAAAAGCATCAGGGATCAAATATTACACAAATCTTGATACATATAAAAGTAAAAATATAATTTATAAAGTGCCATCTTTACAAAAAGGTGATATGATTCAGTCAACTTGGATAAGCTATCCAGTTAGACCTTCTTTAGCAAAAGAACTAGATCTTCATGATGAAGATCTACTTAAAAAATATATAGGAGATAGTGTTAAATTAAACCTATAAAAAGCAAGGGTTAAACCTTGCTAATAATAATTCTAAACAATAATTAATTACCCTTATTATAATATTGACTTAGATGAAATTCATCCCATAAATTTTGTGCTTGTGGTGATCTGTCCTTTGCTTTATATATCCAATAAGCAGCTTTTTTATAATCTTTTTTTACCCCCAAGCCTCCAATATAATTAAATCCTAAATTTACTTGAGCTTTTGTATTACCAGCCTTAGCTGCTATTTTATACCACTTGACTGCTTTTTTTAAATCTTGTTTTGTTCCAATACCGCCAGTATAAAGATACCCTAAAATATAAGCTGATTTTATATCTTTTTGATTAGCTGCTTTTTTAAAATAGATAAAAGCATTTTTCATATCACCTTTTTGATAATAATCAATAGCAGTATTATAGTTATTAGCAAATAACATTACCACACCAAAAAATAAAATTATAAAGATTTTTTGCATATCATTCCTTTGTATATTATTAAAATTATTATAACTAATTATAGCTAATTATTCCCAATCAAGAAGTCGTTGTTGTCCTTTTAACTCTCGTATATGTGTAACATCTTGACTCATCTCTATTACACCCTTATAGATATTGTGTTCATCTCTTATTGCAAAATATCTAATATGTATAAATTTACCCTTAAACTCTATCCAAAATTCAGCTTCATCTTTTCGTCCAGCTTTAAACTCTTCTAAAATCCTTAAAACCTGATCTACACTTTTTGGTGGATGACAAAATTTTACTTCTCTACCAATAATTCCTGCACTTCTAGGGAAAACCCTTTTATCCCCACGATTATAGAATATCACTATATCATTTTCATCTACATAAGTTATATCTACAGGCATAAACTGCAACATTAGATCTAATTGTTGAGGCAACATCCACCCCTCATTTAACTTAATTCTACCATCTAGTGAAAATGGCAATTTTCTTTTTGTTGTATCTTCAGATGGATGGATATATGAAGAATCAGATTTTTTTGGATACTGTTGTGGTGGTATATCAAACATCCAACCTATCTCCTCATCCCCTTCTCGCATCTCTTTCCAATCATCATCACTTAACATATTTAAAGCATTTGGCAATAATCTATACTCTTCTACTTGCATAAGATGATCTATACTTCTAAAAAGAGCTTGAAGATTTTGTGATAGATTTACAATATCTTTTGACAATATATCTTTTCTTACTACTTTAATCTCATCTCGTATCTGATCATGAAATGCCCACATATTTTGACTAGGACTTGTCCATCCATAAGTTTCAAGATATGGGAAAAGTTGATTCTCTTTTCTTGCATAATGTTTCTCTATCAAACATAATTTATCAAATAATTTAACAAACTCTTCAAACTCCTCTTTAATATTTATCTGATTAATCTTCTGTATAATATCTTTTATTAATATATTCTCATCCATATAGACTTGTGCTGGATGACCTTTTGGTAACTCTTCCTCATTGCTTAAAAATTCACTCATTAAAATTCCTTATAATTTATAAGGATAATCATAGCATTAAAAAGCTTTAAAAAACTCTAAAATATTCTTTATATTGTTGAATAAGACAATTTTTATCCTATTTAATTATTTG